>JANNFJ010000566.1:0-4618 GCA_031379725.1 Calothrix sp. OTE_75_metabat_31 | reverse complement strand
CGTTTGGTTATCAGAAGAAATCAACGAACCCACTGAATTAGATGGACAGCCAGTACCTCCGTAGGCAAACCCCGATATTTTGACTTGGGGGATTTGTGCCTGCGCCTGTACTGCACCGACACCAATCACAATTGCACCAATAGCAGTTGCTAAAAATATTTTCTTCATCCTAAGTTCCTTATTAATTCAAAACTAAATAATAAATCAAGTCATGCTGGGGGTGCGTTTGCCCAGAGGAAACGCACCCCCACCCTGTATTTAGTTGCCTGGTGTTTGAATTGCATTGGTCAAGGCACGCCAGGTTCTTTGACCAACTTGCCCATCGTTTGTCAAAGCGTTAGCAGCTTGAAAAGCAATTACGGCTTGTTTTGTATTGGGACCAAACTGAGCGTCAAATCTGGTATTGAAACCAGAAGAAATTAAAAGCTTTTGCAACAATCTGACGGCTTCACCGGAAGCACCGCTTTGTAGTGAAGGTAGGGAAACATCGTTGGCTCTAGCTTGAGCTTCAGCTAACATAATTAAATTCTCCAGTAAGTGTGTTTTAGAAAGGTACAATCGCCGAGATGTCTGTAAAAACCTGCATTCCGGGCTTCAAGAGGGTTGACTATTAGTTGTAACCACTCTTTAACTAGTCGTGTTGCAAATCATGCGCCACGCATCATAAGGGTTTTCAGAGCCAGACAGCAAGTAATTACACGTATTTAGACTGTGCGATTCGTTTCCTTTCTTTTACTGTGACAAACTGTTGTAAAGTTGCTGATTGAGTTGATTGACTACGACATAAAAGTTAATTAAAACTTCGCGTTACTATCAGCCTAAATTTATTTAGAGATTTTTTCACCTTTAGCTCGGAATGTGAAAATTTTCCATCGGGTAAACTTATTCATAAGGGACGACAGTTATTAACTCCAATTACTTTATTGCCTAAAGACGAAGAGCCTTGTTTTGCTTCCAATAAAGCTCGACAACATATTAGTTATGCCATTTGGTTTTCTCGTATCTATTCCTTGGAGTGCAGACCTTGATTTCACTGCCTTACACATAAATCTGTCAGGCAGTCAGGTAATTCGCTTGCAGTTTAAGTCTGCTTAACTTTATTTGTAATTGTATAAATATTTTTGCATACCCACTAACATAGAATTATTTTCCGAAAATATCGCATAAAACTGTGTTGTGAAAATTTAAATTAAGTTTTGTGTCGTAATCAATCAACTCAATCAGGAACTCAAACAATACCTTGTCACAGTAAAGGAAAAGGATTTTCTATAGGGGAATCGGGAAATGTTCGTTTTATTAAGTAGTTAGGCAAAATTAATTAGCGGGCAAACGCACCTCTAAAGTTTAACAATAAATGTTGAAGTTTCAAGCCCAAGAAATATTACTACGCTTACAGACATTATTTAAGGAATAGTTACCATGAAATGGAAGCAGTTGACGCTCATATTTATCTTGGCGATAGTATTGTTGTTTGGAGGAAATGCTCTAGCACAGACTGATATCAATATTAATAATACTAATCTAATTCGATTGGGCGGAAATGTCACGGTTATAGAAAAACAAGTTGTAGAAAATGCTCACGCCATTGGTGGATCGGTAATTGTGCAACCAAATGGACGGGTGACAAAAACCGCTCTAGCAATTGGTGGAAATGTCATCCTCAAGCAAGGCGCACGGGTAGATGGTGATGCCTATGCGATCGGTGGAAAAGTCGTACAAGCAGAAGGAGCCACAATCGGCGGCACGAAAGGCACATTCGGTGATGAACATGATGAACGAGGCATGATGGGGATGCACCGAAATCGAGACCAATTTTTGCCAATGTATTTCTTTCAAGCCAGTTTTCGGATTTTCGCGGCGATGGTCGGTGCCATTCTTGGCATAATTTTGTTACGAACTGCACCAGCCTTTGTGCCAAATTTAGCAGCTACTGTACGTCAATATCCAGGTCAAAGTGGATTATGGGGAATTGGTGCAATGGTTGCCTTGGTTGCACTTAATATTTTTCTTGCAATCACCTTAATCGGTATTCCATTGATTCCACTATTCAGTTTGGTGGTGAGTCTGACATCATTGGTTGGGTCGTTGGGAATTTCGCTATTGATTGGTCAACAAGTAGTGAAAAACTCAAGGTCCAGTAGCTTGCAGCAGTTTTTGATTGGGTTGCTGATTGTAACAGTACTTGCCCTGATTCCAATTGTCGGTGGAATTGTGGTGTTTGTTGTGAGTTTGTTTGGCTTAGGATCGCTCCTTGTCTGGAAATTGGGTAAGAGGCAACCCCCTGTCTTAGGGTGACACTATTTTCACAAAAAATACGCCCTCGCTTTTGGAGGGAGTGTTACGGTATCTCCAAATGCCAGAGTTTTAGATACTGCTATTGCTTTTACCGGGGATGTCACGTAAGTACTTAGTTAATATAGGTACATTTATAGTCGTAATTATACTCGACTTTTCTACGAGCGATCGCGCCTGTTTATTATAAATCGCACTTTGAACCCAGGGAGGTAAAACAATGAGATCAAAGCTATCCGGTTTGGCTGCGTGCTTGTCCACGTTGAGCATATTCACGGGCTGCTATTTCAATCTAGGTACTACTACTGGGGTTAGAGGGTCTGGAATCTTCAAAACTGAATCCCGGCAGGTGGACGGATTCTCATCCATCTCCTTTAAATCCGAGGGTAGGGTGACAGTACAGCAAACGGGAAAAGAGTCCCTCACGATCGAAGCCGAGGACAACATCCTACCGCTTCTGGAGAGTCGCGTGGCTGACCGCACCCTGTATCTGAGTACCGTGAAGGATACTGACATAAATCCGACCAAGCCAATTCACTTCGTTGTCGAGGTCAAGAGCCTAGAGAACTTGAACGTAAAGGGTGTCGGCACTGTTGAGGTAAAGGATATCCAAGGTAAACGGTTGTCGATTTCCCAGGATGGAGTGGGGAGCCTGGCGATTGCCGGCGATGTCGATGTGCTGGATCTAAACCTTTCCGGGGTCGGAAGTTTCCAAGGCGAGAATTTCAAGACTAAGCAAGCTACGGTTCGCCATGACGGCGTGGGGAGTGCCGTGGTCAATGTGAGTGAGCAGTTAGATGCGATTGTATCCGGCGTGGGTTCAGTAGAGTATATTGGCTCTCCTCAAATTAGCCAGGAATCTATACGGGGACTGGGGTCGATTAAAAAACGGTAGCTAAAAAATATTTACAGCCGAAGGGTTTTAACTCAGAAAATAATTGCTACATCTGATTAAAGGACAGTTAGGAAAATTTATATTAATTCTTGTAATTACTAAGGATAAAATCTATGAAATGGCAACAATTAATTCTGACATTTATCGCCACCATAAGCTTAATATTTGCAGGCAATGCCCTAGCGCAGACTGACATCAAGATCAACAATACCAACCTGATTCGCTTTGGTGGTAGCGTCACCGTACCAGAGAATCAAGTTGTCGAAAATGCCTTGGCTTTTGGGGGGAATGTTACAGTATCACCGAATGCCAGAGTTTTGGATACTGCGATCGCATTTGGCGGGGATGTCATCCTGAAAAAAGGAGTGCAGGTAGAGGGTGATGTTTACTCCTTTGGCGGCAAAATCGTAAAAGAAGAAGGTGCGAACATTGGTAGTAGGTATACCACCGATGATCGACCAGGGATGATGGATGGTTCCAATCGAGGTAGAGGTAGCTTCTTCTACACTATTTCTTTCAGTCCCATTTTTAGAATTAGTAATGCCGTACTAGCAGCTATTCTCGGACTGATTATTTTGCATACCAATCCACAGTTCCTCCCGAATTTGGCTACAAAATTGCGTCAACACCCCACTTTGGCTGTTTTATGGGGAATGGGGGCGATCGTCGCCATTATCTTTCTCAGCGTATTTCTGGCGATTACGCTCATTGGTATTCCCCTGATTCCACTACTAAGCCTAACGGTGATGATCACTTCTCTAGTAGGGTCATTAGCCGTGGCACTTTCTGTCGGTCAACGCCTAATTCGTAATAGAGATTGGTCGTTACAGCAGCAGTTTTTGGTAGGTTTGGCGGTCGTGACTATTCTGACACTAATTCCATTTTTCGGAGGGTTAGTCGTTTTCCTAGTCAATATGTTCGGCTTGGGTGTCATCTTGCTGTGGAAATTTGGTAGAGAAAAACCTCAAATAGCGACTGAGTGAGCGCATTCTCCTGACTTTACTCGTGGCTACGGATCAGGAGATTGAGTTGCAAATCCCATCTACCATTTGACCTTATTTAAGTTTAAGAAAATCTATGATTTACTTGCCTTTGATTTCAATCCTGTTACTTGTTGGACCAGCACTTGCAGCAATCTCCATGACGCGAATGCTTACCACTCGTGGGCATTTGGTTTTGTTGGGAATGTGTATCCTCTACGGAATTTTTCCATTCCTGGTCACTTGGGGAGGGATGGGTTTAGCTGAACGCTTTGGCTGTTCAGCAGAAGCAGTTCGCTTTATTTGTCCGTCCTCATCTGGGCTTGGAGACGTGATTTCGGGAATGTTCATGGCTCACTGGCTGGCGATTTTCGCTATTCCATCAGCCATTTTGGGTGCGATTGGACTCCTGATTTCTTTGATTCTCAAGGTCAAGCGATCGCATACCAAT
>JANNFJ010000556.1:0-7274 GCA_031379725.1 Calothrix sp. OTE_75_metabat_31 | reverse complement strand
CGCGTCTCTAAATTATGAACCACTGACAACTGACAATTTGAAAATCAAAAGTCGAAGATATGAATATTGAAGAGTTTTTTGAATTAAATAATGGTAAATGGTTTGCACATCGTACCAGTAACGATTTAACGAGCAAAAAATCGACTGAAGCAAAATCGGAACTTGTGATTGAGAAGCTTGCTGCTACAGCTTCGCAAGTGGTTCAGCTTTGCGAACAACAGCAAATCGAACCTAGTTCTAATTTTGTTGCCTCGTCGATTAGCTGGAATGATACGACTCAGTTAAATAAGAAAAATATCGGTTCGACAGTTTTAGTTTTAGTTCCCGATAGCGATAATTCCCACGAAGGTAAATTGCTCAGTCAAGTTAGTACTGTCGGGAAATCAACATTAGGACGTTATAAGTTAGGTAGTGACGAAACTTTATCGTTGATTGTTGAATCGGATGGGATTTTTTCAGAAGAACGAATTTGGTTTGCTAGTCCAAATTTGCGGATGCGGGTGAATGTTGTCAAACAAGCTGATGGATTTAGTACTACTTCCTTCACGACTGAAATTCGCATGGGTGTTCCTCCCGTCAAAGCTGATGCAGGGGCTAATTCGGCATCGAGTTAGAGGGGTTAGGGGTTGTCAGATTGCAGGTTTCGTAGAAGTTACCGGGAATCTGACCTCACGAGAAGGTCAGAATTAATAATGCAGACTATTAATAATCTGTCAATCTAATCAATGCTAGGGATAGTTATGACCTGATTCTGGAGTTAAGCGTTGATCGCTTTATTCACCAGTAGCATCTATTCCCTTGGAAGGATGACAGTAAATGTTGTACCGACATTAAGTTTGCTCACAACACTAATCTCACCTTGATGTAACTCTACCGCTTGCTTAACAATGGCTAACCCTAACCCAGTGCCGGGAATGACACCGACATTTTTGGCTCGATAGAACGATTCAAATAATTTTTGTTGGTCTTCTAAGGAAATGCCAATACCTTTGTCGATAATTTTGAATATTACTACTTTTTCGTCGTAACTCAGTTCAAATAAAATATCTTTTTCTCTATCAGAATATTTGATAGCATTTGAAAGTAAGTTAGTTAAAATTTGGTTTAATAAATTTTCATCTAAACAGGCTTCTATGTCAACTTCTGGTATTGTCAAAATAATTTGGTGTGAGGGGTTAGCAATAAACTGCATTTCTGCCACTAAATTCTGACAAAATCGCTTGATATCTATTGCTGATGGGTTGAACTGCTGTTTGCCCGACTCCCCTCGACTAATTGTCAAAACATCATCTAATAATTCAACTACTTTACCGACAGATTTTTCAATTCGCTGTAAAAGTTCGGTTTGTTTTTCTTCTGACCATTGGGAACCGCGTTGTCTAAGCAGACGTGCGTAACCAGAGATAACATTTAGAGGGTTACGAAACTCATGGCTGACCATTGAGACGAAACGCGATTTGAGTTGATTTAGTTCCTTTTCTTGTTCTAATGCATTACGAATTTCTGCTTCGGCTCGTTTGCGTTCGGTGATGTCGAGGATAAAAGCGACACAATCGGGTTCTTCGGGTACTAATTGGATGGAAACAACCAAAACCGGAACACGACTGCCATCTGCACGAATATATTCTTTTTCAAAGGGAGTACAATCACCATTAGCTCTGATTTGCTCGATTGCTTGCTCGTCGAGTGGGAGATACTCGCTTGGTGTCATATCCAGCCAGCGAATTTGACCTGCTTCTAATTCTTCACGCTTGTAGCCGACTATTTCTAAAAAAGCGTCGTTTGCCTCGCAAATATTACCATCAAAATCAGCAATGACAATACCGACAATACTCGATTGAACTAAACGCTGAAAGCGGAGTTCGCTTTGGCTTAACAACCTTATAGCCTGTTCTTTGTCGATTAGTTCCTGCTGTAAGCGCTGATTTGTGGCATTGAGTTCCAAAGATAGTTGACGCGATCGCAATAGCATTTCCACCCGTGCTTGCAGTTCTAACTGCTCCATCGGCTTAGTAATCAACTCATCGATACTCTGCCACAAATTACGGGTAAGTAATTTGACATCTGAACGAAACGTAATCAGTAAAAAAGGTAGAAAAATTGGGTGTTGTGAATGTTTTTTTGCCTGTACCCACTCCCATAAATAGTTTAAAGAAACACCATCTAACAGGCACAAATCAAATTCATATTCAAGTAAAGGAAAAGCGTTTTTTGCCTGCACAGCGGCATCTGGGACTATTACCTCGTAATATTGCCCTAAAAATTCAGATAGGAGGCGACGGTTCTCTAGATGTTCTAATAAAAGTAGAATCCGATTCATTTTATTAATTTTTGTCGCCAAATAAAAACGAGTGCTGAATTATCAACACTTGTCCGAATCCGAATCGAGCAAATCGGGTACTCCCTTAAGAATACCACGCAGGTTAGTTAGCGGCTTGCTAACTTTTATCCCGTAGCGGCTAATCTCAAACTCGCGTAAAGTTTTTTCAAAGTTAGACATCCGTTTTTTGAGTACCCCAATCGCCCGCCGAATTTCACCTTTGATTTCGATGTAACGCAAAAATACAATGTTATCAGATAGGTAACTTATACCAATCTCAGTTGGTCGAAAATCGCCCGTAATACTTTCAACTTCGTTGATTAGCAAAACGGCAACACCCATATTTTGTAAATATTTACATAGTGCGTGAATATGGGTAACTAAATCGTCACCTCGTACCGAAAGCCGATAGCCAGAGGTACTATCAATCATGACAATTTTTGTTTGGTGTTGTTCGACTTCGTGACGAACTATATTTGCTAATTCATCGGGTGTGTAATGCAATGGCTCAATCTGAACTATCGAAAGCGTACCGCGCTCGATCATAACCCGAACTGGAATATTAATTGCTTCACAGCGATATAAAAGCGTCTCCTGCCACTCTTCAAAAGTATAAACAACCGAACGCTCCCCTCTACCTGCGGCTTCTTTCATGAACTGGAGTCCTAATGTAGTTTTACCAATACCACTAGGACCGCTAATAATTGTAATCGTGCCACGTTCCAACCCACCATGTAGCAATTCGTCAATTCCTACCACTCCCGAAGAAATTGTTTCCTTGACAAATTCCTTGTAATACCTTTCAGGCAGCAACCTAGGAAAAACTTGCATTCCAGTTTCGGTTAGAAGCATCGAGTGGCAACCCGACCGAAAGTTAGAACCGCGAAACTTGGTAACGCACAGTGTTCGTTCTTGAGTAGAAAAAATCAGATGAATTACACCGTCCCCAAGAAATTGTAAATCCTCATCGGGTGCTTCTTCGCTACCTTCAGAAGTAAACAATACAGTCGCACCTTGTTCGACTAAAAAACGTAGAAACGATAATACCTGCTTGCGGAATTGAAACGCATCGCTGGCCAGATATCGCAACTGCGTCATCGAATCGAGGAAGACGCGCTGAGGTTTGAGAGTTTCTACCTGTTCCACAATTGCTTGCGTCATCGGTTCCCTCTCGACCTCTGCCGGGGAAAATATATCATAGGTTTGCACCTTCGCAAAAAAATCTGAGGTGGGACTCAGGTCAAGAAAGGCTAGCGTACTAGTATCCAAACCCAGGTTTTCCCCATTTTGGCGAATTTGCTCAACATTTTCCCCCAGCGTAATAAATAGTACCTGTTCCCCATTAGCAGCACCGGCAGTCAGAAAATGTAACCCCAATGTTGTTTTACCTGTACCCGGACCACCCCGGACAAGATAAGCACGGTTAGCGATTAACCCCCCATTTAGGACTTCATCCAAACCGACGATGTTTGTTGAAAGTCGATTGTTAGACATATGTGACTTGTTTATGTCGTCCTTTAATTGTTTAAGGCATGGAAAGTCCAATTAGAAGCTTTCTCCAGAGTTTTTTTAACAAGTCATGGATTAAAAGCTTGAAATCATCCGCAAAAATTATATTATTTGCTATTGGGCACGATACTATCGTACTCGAAGCCTTGATTTATAAATTCAATTTTGAAGAGGGTATTCCGTAAACTCACAAATCGTTTCTTTTGACTATACAAATCAGGACTTTTGTGTATTTAGTGTTTCGTTAATTTTGACATGTCGCAGAGTCAGAACCTCGACTTTTTAGGGATACTGTTGCCTATTCGGGGTGTATGACTCGTCACCTAGGGATTTTTTGTTGTCCCACGGTATTGCAGGGGCAGTTAGGCATCGTGCCCATAATATATTCGGCACGTCCAAGGAATATGACCCGTCACATCAGGATTTTTCGTTATCCCACGATATTGAGGGCACGATGGTCTAACTGCCCCTACGGCATATTCGACACGGGATATTGTAACTCTTGGGTAACTATTCCTAATCAGCTTTTTGTAACTGAGCAACTTTAGGGTCGATGATTTTTGTACCCAAGCTAATGAATTTAACAGCTACAGAAGTTTTATTCCCTGTATCAAATACATGCGTAATATCACCTATTCCAAAAACATTATGCATCACCCTATCTCCAACTTGCCAGTCGATAACTACTACCTCTTGATTACCATCACCGCGATTTAGACGTTGCGAAACTCCACCAGCCGATTTTACATATGCTTGCCGACCTTGATGCCCGGTAGCAATTAGTTCAGTCGGTAGCTCATCAAGGAATTGCGATCGCATAGCTGGTTCCCGACTTCCATATAATCTTCGCTCCCGTGCGTGGCTAATGAATAACCTTTCCTGTGCCCTTGTTATCCCCACATAACACAACCGACGTTCTTCTTCCAAAGATGCAGGGTCTTGCATGGAGCGATAATTGGGAAATAATCCCTGTTCTAACCCTACCAAAAACACAACCGGAAATTCTAACCCCTTTGATGCATGTAACGTCATCAAAGAAACAGCGGTTTCCCCTTCTTTCAAATTATCCAAGTCGGAACTAAGGGAAGTTTTTTCCAAGAAGCTTTGCAAGTTGACATTCTCCTCCCCTTCCCTTTCTTCTTGAAATTCAATCACCCCATTATACAGCGCTTGAATATTCTCGATTCTTTCGGAAGCTTCATCATTCCCCTGCATGTGTAGATCTTGAACGTAACCCGAATCCTCAATGATTCCTTGGACGATTTCGGTAACTGGTAGCGTTTCCAATTGTCCCTGCCACTTTTTGATTATGTCAGCAAAGCCGGTGATGGATTTAGATGCACGTCCGGCTAATGTATTAACTGATGTCTCGTCGCTCAATATTTCCCATAGGGTTGTACCCAATTCTTGGGAGGCACGTACCAAGGTATCAATTGTCGATTTACCAATTCCCCGTCGAGGTGTGTTAATAATCCGCAATAAGCTAATGGTATCCGATGGATTATTGACAGCTTTCAAATAAGCCAAAATATCCTTGATTTCCTTACGGTCGTAGAACTTAAATCCCCCAACTACCGTATAGGGAATTTGATATTTAACAAGTAAATCTTCAAAAGGACGCGATTGAGCATTGGTACGATAAAGTATCGAGAAACTGCCCCAATTTAAATCGGGGTTTTCAGTTTCCATGCGCCGAATTTGATTGATAACGAAGTCGGCTTCAATAACTTCATCATCAGCTTTGAAAAGATAGATTTTTTCGCCAGCACCACGGGTTGGTTTGAGGATTTTATCGATACGCTGGGTGTTGTTTTCAATTAAACTATTTGCTGCTTCCAAAATATTTTCACAGGAGCGATAGTTTTCTTCTAACTTCACCATTGTCTGCGTATTATCATCTTCTAACCCGTCGCCGAAGTCGTCTTGAAAACCAAGTAAAATCGTAAAGTCTGCCTGACGAAATGAATAGATCGATTGGTCGGCATCACCCACTACAAAGGTCGAACGATTGTTCCAAATCCAATTATCTTTGTTAGTTTCCCCATTCGTCGATAGCAACCTAATTAAATCATATTGCGTGCGGTTAGTATCTTGATATTCATCGACTAGAATATGATGGAATTTCTTATGCCAGTAATTTAAAACTTGCTGATTTTGTTTAAATAATAGCGTTGGAATCAAAATTAAGTCATCAAAATCGAGCGCATTATTTTGCGCTAGCTTGTCTTGATAAGCACTATAAACTTGAGCAATTATCCGCCCGCGATAGTTAGGCTGCTCGATTTCAAATTCTTTCGGCGATAAACCTTGGTTTTTGGCATTACCAATCGCGTAACGTACTGAACGCGGTTCAAACTTTTTATCGTCAAGATTTAACTGTTTGGTAACAATTTCCTTGACCAAACTGAGTGCATCCGAATCATCGAAAATCGAAAAATTCTTATTCCACTTCCGTCCATTTTCATCCTGGTACTTGTCGATATCTAAGCGGAGGATACGCGAAAACAAACTGTGGAAAGTACCGCACCACATGTCTTTAATCACAGACTTGTAAACACGCGATCGCAACCGCACTTGGTCATATTCAGGTAGTAAATCATACTTACAACCAAACTCGCGCATTGCCATTTGGTCAGCAAAAAGCTTTTGAATGCGTTCTTTCATTTCCCTTGCGGCTTTATTTGTAAAAGTTACCGCAAGAATATTTTCGGGGTCAACGTTGTGTTCGAGAATTAAATTAGCGATACGATAAGTTAACGCTCGCGTTTTGCCGGAACCCGCACCCGCGACAACAAGCAAGGGCCCGCAAAAATGTTCGACTGCGCTGCGTTGGCTGGGGTTGAGGTGACTGAGAAAATCAGTTGTTGTGGTCATGTCAAGCTGTGTGTGAAAGCTGTCGCTACAAGCTAGGCTACACTATCCTACCGAATTTTAATCAATAAGTATTATATTTTGTTAGCATTTTTTCAAGTGAAATATCCGAATTGTACAAACAACTAACAACTGACAACTGACAACTGACTTTCTTTACCCCTCTGCCATCAACGGGAAATAAACAGTAAACGTCGAACCTGCACCCGGTTCACTTTTAACCAAAATCTCGCCACCCATCATCTGGCAAAAATGGCGACTTATCGCTAATCCTAACCCCGTACCGCCATATTTCTTCGTCGTCGATGCATCACCTTGGGTAAAGGGTTTAAATAACTGTTCTTGCTGGTGGTAAGTAATTCCAATACCAGTATCGCTAACTGTAAATATAATATTTTCTTGGGGATATTCGCCCCCTTTATCTTCCTTTTGCGTCCAAATTTTCAGGCTGACTTTACCATTAGTAGTAAATTTAGCGGCATTACTGAGTAAATTCAACAGTACCTGCCGTACCCTTGTTTGGTCGGCATACATTGTACCGAGTTGAGGGTCGCAAGAAATCTCTAAAATATTG
>JANNFJ010000548.1:0-4965 GCA_031379725.1 Calothrix sp. OTE_75_metabat_31 | reverse complement strand
CTAACCGCACAGCATTAACTAAACTTCCTTTGGCTGTTTTGATTGATGGCAATTCCGCCAGCGCGAGCGAAATTTTGACTGGCGCACTCAAGGATAATAAGCGGGCAGTTGTTGTCGGCAGCCAAAGCTTTGGTAAAGCCTTAGTGCAGTCGGTACACGAACTTCCCGATGGTTCGGGTGTGGCAATTACGATTGCCCATTACTACACTCCGCAGGGAACTGACATTAACCACAAGGGTATTGCTCCAGATGTCAAACTCGATTTGACAGAAGCACAGCAACGCCAGTTAGCAACGAATCCGGATTTACTGGGGACGCAAAATGACCCGCAGTATACACGGGCGTTGTCGTTGTTATCGAGCCGAAATTTTGCTCAACCAGTGGTACAGCCAGGTTCGACATCGCAACAAAGACCAACTAGTGTTCGGGGTTCGGTTCCCACAGTCCCAAATGCAAGCGATTTGAGATAGTTATTAGGATAGCAATTGGTGATTGGTATTTTATCAGTTGTGTAGATTAGAATCCGGGTTTTTACAGATAAGCCCGGATTCTTTGAATTTGAACGACTAGAAGCTACTATATTTTCTGCTACACGAAAACATCAAAGCGCTACTGATTTAGGATTTTGAATAGGGAATACTAAGTAATAAACCCCTATTCAAAATCCTAATTTTTATGACTTATAAACAATTTGATACAGCGACTACTAATAGTTTTCTACCGAAAGTTTCAGTAATTGTGCCTATCTATAACGGCGAAGCCGATTTATCGGAGCTAATCGCGTGTTTTCTGGCACAAACCTATCCTAAAGATCGAGTCGAGTATTTATTGGTAGACAATAACAGTAGCGATCGCACGCTCACCTGTTTGCAAACTGCCGCCGAACATTGCCCGATTCACATCCGCCCTTTAACTGAAGCTCAAATTCAAAGCTCTTACGCTGCCCGTAACACCGGAATTCGTGCCGCCGCCGGCGACATTTTAGCATTTACCGATGCTGACTGCCGTCCACAACCACAATGGTTGCATACATTAATTCAACCTTTTGTCAATCCCCATGTAGCGTTAGTTGCCGGGGAGGTTGCATCTTTTCCCGGTAAAACTTTACTGGAACGATTTGCTGATCGCCAAGATACATTATCACAAAAGCATACCCTCGCACATAAATTTTGCCCTTACGGTCAAACTGCAAATTTAGCGATTCGCCGCATCGCTTTTGAAAAAGCTGGTTTATTCCGTCCCCACCTGACCACAGGTGGGGATGCCGATATTTGCTGGCGGATTGAACGCGAACAGATTGGACAGTTGGAATTTGCTACCGAGGCAATTGTACAGCACCGTCACCGTGCAACTTTCAAAGAACTATCTAGTCAATGGCGACGCTACGGGCGTTCTAATCGCTATTTACACGAGTTGCACGGCATTGAATTAATGCGGGCGATTACAGTCAAAGAATGCGTTTACCGTTTGCTTCGTTGGCTATTCAAAGAAATTCCCTTTTTAAGCATCAAGACAATGCGAGGGAAAGCGCAAGTTATCGATTTATTAACTACCCCAATCGGATTATTTACAGCCTTAGCGCGTTATTCTGGGCAAATGTCAGCCCGACTCCCTGATAACGCAAAAATTATTGATTGGCTTTGAGGGGAGAGGAAGGGAGAGGGGGAGACAAGGGAGAGGGGGGAGACAAGGGAGATAAATTGCTTCCTTGTCCCCCTCGTCCGCCTTGTCCCCCTCGTCCCCTTACCTATTCCCTACACCCTAGCTGAATGTACTCAAATTCCGCTAAATTGGAAAATAAAGAAGGGAAGGATAGATTTGATGTCAGCACAACTGTTACTGGTAGATGACGAACCGGGGTTACGGGAAGCCGTTAAAGATTACTTGCAAGATAGCGGTTTTAGCGTTCAAGTTGCCAGTAACGCCCGTGAGGGATGGGATTTGATGCAACAAAATACACCAGACTTAGTAATATCTGACGTAATGATGCCGCAGGTGGATGGGTATCAATTTCTTAAACAACTGCGCGATGATGCTCGCTTTAAAACTTTGCCTGTAATATTTTTGACTGCAAAAGGAATGACAGGCGATCGCATTCAAGGATATCACGCTGGAGTTGATGCCTATTTACCTAAGCCATTCGATCCAGATGAGTTAGTAGCAATAGTCGAAAACTTGTTAAATCGAAAGGCAGCCAATGCTCAAAGCAGTTCAGAAGATGGTGAAACTCCCGATATCGCCGAACTTGCCAAACAAATCGCCCAAATTAAAGCTTTGTTAACGCAAAAAAATGCGATCGCGCAATCTCCTGCACCATTTACCATCGATTTAACTCCCAGAGAACAAAGTGTTTTAAATCTGGTTGCTGAAGGGTTAATGAATAAAGAAATTGCCCGTCGTTTAGAAACCAGCGTCCGCAACGTTGAAAAGTATGTCAGTCGTCTATTCAGCAAAACAGGTACAAACAGTCGTACTGAATTAGTACGTTTTGCCCTGGAACACGGTTTGGCTAAGTAAATTATAGTCGTTATTGATACTGTTAAGTATAACTAATGACAATCACCATAGGGGCACAGCAATGCTGTGCCCAAAAATTTGTTGCACCCAATCTATTTTCTCTCAAACCTCAAAAAACCCGATTTCTTCAAAATTAGCTGTTGATGCACTTGTAAGGAAAAGTAGGATTCGTTAGTTTGCCCCTACAGTGGCGCATAAGAGCCACATATCAAGAAATAGGCAATGATATTTACTAAAACTACCTAAAATACTCTATGTATTACAGCGACTTTAAACTAAGTTGGTGAGGAATAAATATATTCAATTGAAGAAATTACCCCGAAATCAAATATCTATCAACCTTGACCTCAATCTAGAAGCAAGGAATGACTTTAATAGTAGGCACCCAATCGTATTCCGTAGCGCAATGGGATTCATGCTAATGTAGACACGACGACTTCCTGGAGATGCCCATGAGGCAACTGGTTGGGCGAACATTCAAGCGAAGCATTTTCCGTCGATACCTTAAAAGTGCCTTACCAGAGGTGAAAGTAAGTTTTTTTGCGGATTCATTACGGTTTGCGCTTAGACTAATTAACGCCAGGACTAGAAGATAAAATCGCTTATAGACGGAGTGAGGTCAGTTACAAAGCCAACTCCCAAAGTAAACTAAATAGGCCAATAAACAAACTTCAAAAAATTTACCGTTTGATCTACGCTCCTCAAATTATGGCTACGTAAAAACTGTCAATTTAATTACTGAGCAGTTTCGTTAGAATTGCGTAAGCGCATTAACTGACGACGCATCTGTGGCGAAGCTTTTAGCTCGGAAATCTCCACCGCTTTGATGGAGCTTTGTAAAGTTTCCAAGAAGTCATCGTCGGAAGCTTCGGTTAAAAAAGCATCCAGAAGCACTTGTAGAAGTTGGTCGCGATCGCTTAATAAACTTTTTTCCTCAATCAAACGAAACTTGAGATGAATTTCACACTCATAAACGCCGACTTCGACACTATTTTTTTGGAGCGGTAGGGCTTTCGAGTTCATAGTCTTTAGTGATTCCGATTAGTTGGTAGCATGGACGTGAGCGAGCAGCTCTATTTCAAGCCTTGAGTTTCCTTATATTATTTTTAAATCTCTCTAGTTTGAATTAACAATACCCTCACCGTCAATTCGTTTTGTATACCATATTCCTCCTAAATGTGTTTTTTTAATGACTAGTACAGGAGGCTGGGAATAAAGCTACCATTAAAAATGGCTAAAAAGCCGATAAAATAGTCTTTCTTTCGTTTGCCTTTTTACTTTTGCCTTGTCGTACTAGGTCTTTTTGCCTGGATTTGCACCCCCCGCTTTTTCGCTGTGGTTTAGTTAAACCATAACTATTATTCATTTTTTAAGATTCTATACAATAAAGTTTCTGTAAGAACTTGCGGGAGCTTTTTAAAGCTTTTTACATCAACTTGATTTTAACGTCAACAACAGACTTTCTTTTTACTAAGAACGTAGTATTTATACGTAAGTAATAACCCTGGAATTTATGCGAATAATTCAACCCCAGAGGCTATTTCACTATCATTACGTAAAAATACTAGATGTATGATTTTTTCATTTGCTTTAAAAACAGCGATTGTTGGGTAAAGAAATTAGGGGATGCTTTGATTTTTGAGAACAATTAAATCAACTTTTACTAAAATAATCGAACTTTGTTCTGAATCGGGCTAATGTCTACCAAAAAATTTTTCAGTTGTAATGCCGCTGTTACTAACTGACCGCAATGGTAATTTGCTAGTTCCCGAAACACTCCCTACTCCTTACGAACGGTCTACAATAGCGGAGAGTGAAATTTAGAGATTCTGCTATGGATAACGCGATGCTGCTCAAGTCTACAACCCGGCATATCCGCATTTTTTCGGCGGAAATCAATCGAGATGGTGAACTGGTTCCCAGCAACCAGGTCTTAACCTTGGACGTTGACCCAGATAATGAGTTTAACTGGAGCGAAGATGCGCTACAAAAGGTTTATCGTATGTTTGATGACCTCGTTGAAGCATCGAGTGGTGCAGACCTGACCGACTACAATCTACGCCGCATTGGGTCTGATTTAGAGCATTTTGTGCGATCGCTTCTCCAAAAAGGTGAACTTAGCTATAACCTTAATGCCCGCGTTACGAACTACAGCATGGGACTTCCCCGCGTTGAAGCTTAAATTAAGGGAGTAGGGAGTAACGGGGGTGGGGACACGGGGGACACGGGGGACAAGGGGGATAAGAAAATAATGTTGTTATCAAACTCCCCCCTCTCTCCTGTCTCCCCCCTCTCCCCTGTCTCCCCCCTCTCCCCTGTCTCCCCCTCTCCCCCCTCTCCCCCATCCCCCCCATCTCCTCCATCTCCCTTGTCTCCCCCATCTCCCTTGTCTCCCCCACCCCCCATCTCCCTTCAAAGTGACTAGTAACCTTATATATATATATATAT
>JANNFJ010000534.1:0-3412 GCA_031379725.1 Calothrix sp. OTE_75_metabat_31 | reverse complement strand
CACCGAATTCAAATCAACACCCAAATCGCAGCTTTCCTACGTACCTTTAAGAATATGTTGTGGATGGAATGCCAATACCCTCAATCCTCTACTTGCGGCTCACCGATTGTCTTCTGTGCCGCATGACGAATATAGAGAATTCTCACCGTGGGAATGGGCTGGTCTTCAAGAACTGTAAAAAGAATGCGATAAATCTGCTTTCCTTGCCCGTAAAGAAGCTGACGAATTTCTTGGCTAAAGAAGGCGTCCTCACGAGCGATTGGACAGCGCCGAGGCATTTCTTGCAGAGAGACGATAGCTTTAATCAGCCCTTGATACCATTGGGCGCGATCATCTGTGGTAAATTGAGAAAAACTTAAGAATGCAGCATCCGCTTCGGCTTTCGCAATGCTGGAGAAATCAATGCGGTAGGTCATGCTTCAAGAGACAATCCATATTTTTGGTTTTGTTCGGCAATGAAGTCCTCTAAACTCGAAAATCGTCCTTGCTCAAAATCATCAAGCCCACGTTGGATTCCCTTCAAAGCCTCAAAAAAATCTTGCTCATCCAAACTCAGACCCAAAGTCAGAACCGCTAGTGCCATTTGCGAAATATCTTGTCCGGTACTTTCAGCACGCTGTCGCAGCAGCGCCTCAATTTTCGGTGGAAGATCGAGCGTAATGGACATTGTTGGTTTTACCTCAGTGATACTGGTTTGATTATAGCGCTATAGTTGAAGTATATAGCCCACAAACCTTGACTACACTAGGTTCCGCCTACATGGATGTTTCAGCCACTTTAAAAGGAAATTACAGCTTTAAGTACTGAAGAGCGGATTCGTGTTGTGCAAGCTATCTTAGATAGTATTGCACCGGAGCAAATATACGTGGAGTTTAAACGAAGAATGTTTTAAACTAGGGCAATGCTGTTATCGTCACGCCCAATCAGCGGGACTTTAGGCAACTACCCGGATTGCAGTTGGAGGATTGGACAATAGAGAATTAGGGATTAAAGACGCGAAATTTATCCCAGACGCTAAATTACCCTGCGGGTTCCGCCTTAGCGGTACGCGTCTCTACATTTTTGTTAGGAATTTCCAATTAAAAAATTATCCCATCATGAGGGCGCAAGCATGAGCGCCCCTACAGGTTTATTTTGGATTTGGGATAGTTTATTTTTTGGTGTTGCTTTACAGCATTTTCTCCAGAAATTGTTTAGCGCGATCGCACTGCGGTCTACTAAAAAATTCCCCCGGTGTCGTATCTTCTGCTAAACTCCCCTGGTCGAGAAACATTATCCGACTGGCAACTTCTTTCGCAAACCCCATTTCATGCGTCACAATTGCCATTGTCATCCCACTTTTGGCTAAAACCTTCATTACTTCCAGCACATCTTTGACCATTTCCGGGTCTAAAGCTGAAGTCGGCTCATCGAATAATATCATCTCTGGTTCCATTGCCAAAGCCCGTGCGATCGCAACTCGTTGTTTTTGTCCTCCCGATAGTCTCGCTGGGTAAACATGGGCTTTTTCGGCTAAACCGACTTTATCCAATAACTCCAATCCATTTTTAATTGCACTTTCTTTATTCAACCCTTTAACTTTCATCGGTGCATAGGTAACATTTTCCAATACCGTCATGTGGGGAAACAAATTAAAGTGCTGAAATACCATTACCAATTCTTGTCGAATTTTGCTGATATTCACTTTGGGATTGGTAATTTCGGCTTCTCCAAAGTAAACCTTGCCGCTGCTAGGTTGTTCGAGTAGGTTCATGCAACGGAGAAAAGTTGACTTTCCCGAACCACTTGGACCAAGGATTCCCACAACTTCCCCTGGATATATATCTGTGGAAATATCTTTGAGTACATTCAATTTGCCGAAGGATTTACAAAGATGTTCTGTGCGAATTACTGTTTTACTCACTTAACCGCAATCTCCTTTCTAAAGTTGATGCACTAAAAGTCAAACTCATCACTAAGACGTAGTAAATCAATCCTGCAAATAACAGTGGTTCAAAGTAAATATACTTGTTTGCACCGACGATTTGGGCACTTCGTAAAATTTCCACCATTCCCAAAGTCGATACCAGTGCCGAATCCTTCAACAGTCCAATTGTCTCATTGACCAAAGCCGGGAGAATATTCTTCAAAGCTTGGGGAATAATAATATCCCACATCATCAAATGGTAAGGAACACCCATCGATAAAGCTGCTTCGGTCTGTCCTTTATCCACCGATTGAATGCCTCCCCGAATCGTTTCCGACATGTATGCACCGGAATTGAGGGTAAAAGTTAAAACACCTGCTTGCAATGCGGGAATATTGTAGCCTGTGAGTTGCGGTGTCGCGTAATAAACTAATGCTAATTGTAAAAGCATTGGTGTACCGCGAAACACTGAGGTATAGGCATTTGCAAACCAAGTTAATGCTCTAACTCCGGTAATTTTGAATAGGGAAAGTAACGTTCCCCAAATCAAACCGAAAAATAGCGATAACAAAGTAAACATCAAGCTTACGGGTATTCCCTGAAGGATAAAGGGAATATCGGGAATAATTCGTGCTAAGTCGAAATTTAAACCTTTTTTTGTTACCGTTGGGCTGGGAATTAGCGTATCTTTGATAATGGCAATTCGTTGCGCCTTCAACTTATTTAAATCGCCATTGTCGAGCATTTTCTGCAAGACCTTGTTAAATGGTACGACCAAAGGCGAATTTTTGGGGAATGCGATGGCACTTCCTCCCGCTTCTTTGTCCTCTGGGGGCAACAAATAAAAACCTAATTCTGGATTCGATTGGGTAAACCCTTGTGCGGTAATTTCCCCCAAAATCACAGCATCAATCCGTCCAGATTTTATCTCTTGAATCATTTCTGGGGCTTTACCGAGTAGCTTAATTTCCACTCCTGGTAACTTTGCTGTCATTTTTTTAGCGCTTTGTTCTTGGGTTGTGCCTAATTGCACGCCAATTCGTTTACCTGCTAAATCCTCTAATTTGGTAATTTTACTCCCTCTGTCGGCAACAATTGTATCTCTGCCTTGGTAGTAAATTAGCGAAAAATCAACATTTTGCTTTCTTTCGGGGGTCGGATTCATACTTGCCATTGCAAAGTCAGCACGATTTGCTTGCAGTGAGGGAATCAAACCACCAAAATCTGTTTCCATGATTTCTAGTTTGAATCCTAGTTCCTTAGCAATATAATTGGCGATATCGATGTCAAAACCAACTATTTTTCTATTACTGCCCTGATTTTCGTAATACTCGAAAGGTGGATAATCGGGGGAAGTAATCATCGTCAGCGTATCTTTACCGATAGAAGATGCTTGAAGGGCATGATTTTGACTGGTAATGATGCTGATTGCCAAAATTGCCGCAAACAGCAGGGTAAAAAGTGACTTTCTCCGCTTTCTCATGGATTGATGGGTAATTAGATGCA
>JANNFJ010000519.1:0-1909 GCA_031379725.1 Calothrix sp. OTE_75_metabat_31 | reverse complement strand
CTAATCGTCCGGAAATAAAAATTATTCGAGGATACGATGATTTACCTTTGGTTGAATGCTTTGCAAGCGAACTTAATCAAGTATTTACCCATGTTTTGAGTAATGCGATAGATGCTTTAGAAGTAAAAATAGAAACGAGTCAATTCTTATTTGTTCCTCTAATTGAAATTTGCACTCAATATTATAATTCCGACATGATTGTTATTAATATTCAAGATAACGGTCTAGGGATGAACGAGGAAGTTAAAAGTAAACTATTTGACCCGTTTTTTACCACTAAGCCTATTGGCAAAGGTACGGGTTTAGGTTTATCAATTAGCTATCAAATCATCGTCGAAAAGCACGGAGGTGAGATTACATGTATTTCTACACCTGGAGAAGGTACAAAATTCACGATTAAGATTCCCATTTTACAAACTAATAAAGTTAATCTCCAATCGCCGCAAAAAACACTAGGATAGTATATGCCAGTACAAAAATGCTTTATATGTCTTCTTCTGTGTTATCCCAGCTTGACGCATCAACCCAACAAATCAAACCACCGCTACTTGGTGCTTCCCCAGAAGAGTTAACTGCTTGGGTGCTTTCTCTGGGACAACCCGCCTATCGCGGTAAGCAGTTGCATGATTGGATATATAACAAGGGAGTGCGATCACTCTACGATATCTCAGTATTCCCTAAACAATGGCGCGAACAAGTTGCTGATATCCCCATTGGACGTTCCAAGGAACATTTGCGTTCGGTTGCCAGCGACGGTACGATTAAATATTTGCTACAGCTTACTGATGGGCAAATCGTTGAAGCCGTTGGTATGCCATCAGAAAATAGATTAACTGTGTGTGTATCGACACAAGTAGGATGCCCGATGGCTTGCGATTTTTGCGCGACAGGTAAAGATGGATTAAAGCGCAATTTGGAAAGATATGAAATTATTGACCAAGTTTTGACAGTGCAGGAAGATTTCCAACGTCGCGTCAGCAATGTTGTATTTATGGGGATGGGTGAACCCCTGTTAAATGTTGATAATGTATTGGGAGCAATTCATTCGCTAAATAAAGACGTGGGAATTGGACAGCGCAACCTCACCGTTTCCACAGTGGGAATACGCGATCGCATTCGTGAATTTGCCAAACAAAATCTCCAAGTCACTTTTGCTGTGAGTTTGCACGCGCCAAATCAAGCACTCCGTCAGCAACTTATTCCTAGCGCTCGTCCCTACCCAATCGAAGATTTAATTGCTGAATGCCGCGAATATGTGGAAATTACGGGGCGACGTGTATCTTTTGAATATGTTTTACTTGCAGGTGTAAATGACTTACCCGCCCACGCAATGGAGCTATCTAGGCGTTTGCGAGGTTTTCAAAACCATGTAAATTTGATACCTTATAACCCCATCAACGATGCCGATTATCAACGACCCAAGAGCGATCGCATTAACGCTTTTGTCGAAATCCTCAAACAGCAACATATCGCAGTTAGCGTTCGTTATTCACGGGGTTTGGAAGCTGATGCAGCTTGCGGGCAATTGAGAGTGAGTAGGGAGTCGGGAGTTGGGAATAGGGAAAAGAAGGTTTAGTTAGAATCCGGGTTTCGCAGGAGTTGCCCGGATTGTGAACCTGAAGGGAAAGGTAGTATTAATGATATTTTGCGATCGCACAGTGTGTAGGGGCACGATATATCGTGCCCCTACAGTATATTCGGCGCAACTAGATAACCAAAAGTCGTTATCCCACGGTGTGTAATACCAATTATAGAAGCTGCATAGAATTTTCCCCCACACGCCAGTCGCTCATGGGGGAAACCCCCAAGACCGCGCTGGCTCCCCTTAATCCCCTCCCCGCTTGCGAAGAGGGGAAAATCCGCGTCCCTCCCCGCTTGCGGGGAGGGTTAGGGTGGGGTTCAATATTTA
>JANNFJ010000500.1:0-1815 GCA_031379725.1 Calothrix sp. OTE_75_metabat_31 | reverse complement strand
CACCCCATTCCTTTAAGAAAGCGGCTTTTCTGGCACTTCTAACCAGACAACGCACTTTATACCCCTCATCGATAGCACGACGAGCCACTTGTCTTCCCAAGGTGCCAGTGGCACCCATGATTAATAATGTCATGAGGGTCTGTTACAAAAATTAAAGTTTTATTAATAGAATCTTATCAGAATCTAACAGTCTAAGCCCCCATATGGCAATTTTTTTGACTTTATCGAGTTAAAGATGAGAGGCTATACGTACAGCCTCTCATTTTCTAGATATTTATACGGTCGAATTATTCTTCTGCACCTTGAATCTTCAGCAATACTGTGCCTATAGCCCAGCCGACAAAGATTAAGGCAAAGGGAAACACTGCTGCATTTACAAGTTCACTACTCATTGGTGTAATATCCTTAGCGAAATTTTGGATTTAATCTAAGTCTATCAGAGGATAGTAGGGGCGCTCTTTCCCCCGCCCGTTATTCGGTAGGGAATAGATGTTATGGTTCGATTGGTTATTAGAATCCGGGCTTAGTTAAGCTACCTGAATTCTGACTCTAGCGACTTTTCACAATTCATGAAACGAACCATTCGTTAAAATATTTATGTCGTGTTCTAACCTTACTAGTTGAATGCATAGGCTTTTCGGACTTTGTAACCTTCGGATTAATCTTTAATATAGACGCGAAATTTTGCGTCTCTACATTATTCCTTTTTATGAAACAGGCACTAGAAAAATCAATACGTCCTCGTTTAGCTTTAGCAATGGGAGACCCCGCAGGAATTGGTATAGAGGTAATTCTCAAAGCGCTCTTTGATTGGCAATTGCATTCCCGATTTGAGATAACGATAGTAGGTAGTCGCAATCTTCTAATTGAAAGCTATACCCAACTTAAAACCGTTGTAGATACCATAGCTTCCCCCGAAACTTTATCGATTCTGGATGTGGAATTAGATGCATCGACCCAAGCGGGAATTATCGTTGGTAAAGGAAACCAGGAGAGTGGTGCAGCCAGCTTTGCTTTTTTGGAGAGTGCGATCGCACAAACTTTATCAGGTAAATTTGATGCTATCGTCACAGCCCCCATCGCTAAATCGGCTTGGAAAGCAGCAGGGCATAATTATCCGGGGCAAACCGAATTACTTGCCGAAAAATCGGGACAAAGTCGTGTGGGAATGTTATTTGTCGCCAGTTCTCCCCATACTGGTTGGATACTTCGCACGTTGCTTGCGACTACACATATTCCTTTGAGTCAAGTATCCAAGGTATTAACGCCAGATTTGATGACGCAGAAACTTGATTTACTGGTGGAATGTTTGGAAAACGACTTTGGGATTCATAATGGTCGAATTGCGATCGCCGGACTTAATCCTCACTGTGGAGAACAAGGACAATTAGGAACCGAAGAACAAGATTGGTTAATTCCTTGGATTGAGCAAGAACAAAAAAAGCGTCCGAATTTAAAGTTAGAAGGACCCATTCCCCCAGATACAATGTGGGTCAATCCAGGTTTAGCTTGGTACGGTGGTTCAGATAAAGCAAATCCGGCTGATGCTTATTTGGCTCTTTACCACGACCAAGGTTTGATTCCAGTTAAATTAATGGCATTTGACCGGGCTGTAAATACTTCGATTGGTTTGCCCTTCATTCGCACTTCTCCCGACCACGGTACTGCTTTCGATATTGCAGGGTTAGGTATTGCTGATGCTACTAGTATGAAAGCAGCAATTGAATTAGCGGGTTTGTTGACGGTGCAAAGGCAAATGAGAAAAGTTGCTATTTCTTGATTTTGTTTAATCAAACTTACTCAACATTGCCTCGT
>JANNFJ010000488.1:0-2186 GCA_031379725.1 Calothrix sp. OTE_75_metabat_31 | reverse complement strand
GGGGGGAATAAAGTTACTGTCTACAATAAAGATACGCTTAAACCGCTTCGCAATTTTGCGGTTCCAAGTCCTGGACAGTTAACTGCCGACCGCAAAGGGACGTTATGGATAATTCAAAATCAAGTTACTAGCAATCCGGGTCAGGTTCTGCATTATTCTTCATCTGGTAAGCAGTTGCCTGAAACAATTGGAGTTGCCAAACCGAGTGCAGTTGCATTTGACATCAAGGGACGGTTATTAGTTGCTGATAACGGTGTGCGCCAGCAGATATTAATTTATGATATTGCGAATAAGCCCACCCTCGTCAGTACTTTTGGCGAAAAAGGTGGCGTGTATGCAGGTGTTAAGGGTGAAATCAAAGATTTAAAGTTTTATGGCATTAGCGGCATTGGATGCGATCGCAATGGGAATATATATGTAGCCAACGATGGGTTCAATGGGTCGGGTGTAGATTTGCGAAAATTTTCTGCAACTGGAAAATTGCAATGGCAGTTACTCGGCTTACATTTTATTGATAATGCCGATGTAGACCCGGCGACAGATGGACAAAGTGTTTTTACTAAGCAAGAACGCTTTGTTATGGATTACAGCAAACCACCAGGCAAGCAATGGAGTTATAAAGGTTACACATTAGACCCATTTAAGTATCCCCAAGACCCGCGCTTGCATACTGCCCCCGATGCTACTCTAATTCGTCGCATCAAAGGTAAGCCGTTCATGTTTCTGATGGATATGTACGGTGGTACATTGCAAATTTACCGATTTAATCAAGCGACTGATGGGGAAGTTGCCATTCCTGCAGGTGTTTTTGTCGGTTCTAGGGGGGATGACAAACCAGCGTATGAAGGCAGTTGGATACCTAGTCAACCCCCATCGGGTGAATGGATTTGGCGCGACAAAAATGGTAATGGTAAATTTGAAAGTAACGAATACGACCGCAGCAAAGACCATCCTTATATCGGTGGGTGGTGGATTGATAGCAACGGGGATATTTGGAAAAGTTTGCGAACTCAAGACGGTAAGGGGATTCGCCATTATCCATTCCAAGGTTTCGATAGTCATGGTAACCCCATCTACTCCTATAGTAAGATGGAAAAACAAACTCACCCTAGTATATTTACAGACATGCGGCGGATTGAATATTTTCCCGTAACCGACACGATGTATTTATCTGGGTTTACCAAAGACCATCCTGCCATTAACCAAGATTACTCGAAAATGATTGGTTCGGAAATTGCCCGCATCGATAATTGGAGTAAAGGTAATCGGACACCCCGGTGGCGAATTATTTTACCAACCGACAACAGCGCACTTCCTGAAGTTTTACCCCCAGCGGCGATGAGTATAGCTGGTGATTATGTGTTTGTTAGCACTGCGAAAACTTGGGAAGTACATGCGTACAATAACAAAACTGGCAAACTTGTCCGCACTTTGAAACCGAATGGTGCAGTTTCCGGGGAACTCGGCTGGGTTGATATTGCCTATGGTGTTCGCGCTTACCGTCGGTCGAATGGCGAATATTTGGTTTTTGTCGAAGAAGACTTTAAAGGCAAGGTGATTATGTATCAAATGAAATAATAGCGACTACGAATTACTAGAATTATTAGGGTTGTGAAACAGAGTTTGTGGGGTTCAAAGAATCTGGGTCTAGTGAAAGTTACCCAGATTGTGACCTTCACGAAACAGTCAAAATTAATGACGGAAACAGTGAGATGATTACGGCTATAATTGATACAAATTTTACAATTGTATGGTAAAATATGAAACATTGACTAATGTCAAGTTTATATTGCTTAATCTGGTTATCTCACCAAAAGTTAATTTTCACCAAGTCTGGCTTTAAAAATTAATTAAAGGGTTAACGAGTAACTGCATAAATAATGTTTCTATGCATAAGCACTTATTAATTTGAATTAATCTAAATCAAAAAAGTAAAAAAATATCATTTACTATTCATAAGTAAATGCTAGTTTAAAGTAGATGTATATCGAAGAAAAACATTTTAAAATTACTGGTAATAAATGGGCATGGAAGTAAAAGGAGATTGCACGAGATAAAAAGAATTGAATATTTAGGATTAAAAAAATTGTTAGTAGCAATAATACAAATCATCAACATGTGATTAAGTCGTTCCGAATAATGTAGATTGAATAAAAACTAAATGCGATAGGACTACTATTTGATTT
>JANNFJ010000485.1:0-1880 GCA_031379725.1 Calothrix sp. OTE_75_metabat_31 | reverse complement strand
GAATCAAATCGATGCTGCGTGCCCCGTCTTTCAATGCCTGAGTCAGTTCGTAAAAGAAAAAATTGTTGCACCCAAAGATTGTAGTTGTTTCATAATGGCGATCGCACTACTAACATTTTGCATAACTACCGTCTCGGTTACTTCCAGTTCTAGACTATGTGCTGTCAAATC
Source organism: Calothrix sp. OTE_75_metabat_31 (assembly GCA_031379725.1). Taxonomy (GTDB): domain Bacteria; phylum Cyanobacteriota; class Cyanobacteriia; order Cyanobacteriales; family Nostocaceae; genus JANNFJ01. Next base: position 1,709 of record JANNFJ010000485.1, on the reverse strand, counting down.
ATTGACTGCTAAAAAATTAGCAAATTTTTGAATTAAATCTGGTTGGTAAAATTGCTGTTGGGACAAATTTACCGCAATTTTCAGTTCCGGAAACCCTAAATCATGCCAAGCTTTAGCTTGCTCGCATGTCCGCTGCAACACCCACTCACCAATAGGAATTATTAAACCTGTAGATTCTGCTAAAGGAATCAATTCGGCTGGGGAAACTAATCCCAATTCTGGACTTTCCCAGCGCAATAAACTTTCAACCGCAATGATTTTACCGGAGTTGATATCTACTATTGGTTGATAATTAACTTGAAATTCTTCGAGATTTCCTTGTTGTAGCGCACGACGTAGTTTTGCTTCAATTTCCTGAATTCCTGGAAAAAATGGTTTAATTTCAGGTTTTTTGGCTAAATATTTTTTTAAATTAGCTTGTTTTTCCAAACGGCTGAGGATTGCACTCAATAATTCAGCGCGAGTAAATGGCTTTGTGAGATAATCATCAGCACCCAAATCCATACCTTGACGAAAGTCTAATTTAGAAGCTTTTGCAGTTAGAAAAATAAAGGGAATTGCTGTGGTCATTACTTCCTGACGTAATGCTGTCAGCACTCCATAACCATCAATTTCTGGCATTATCATGTCGCATAGAATTAAATCAGGAAGCTCAGAATGTGCTAGTTCTAAACCACTCCGGCCATTAGTTGCGCTGACAGTCTCAAAATTCTCAGCTTCTAAAAGCTCTAAGAGATTTTCCCGAACTGCGGTTTCGTCTTCAATTATCAAAATTTTAGTCATAGTATTTTCTCTTATCTTAGTGATTAGGTGCTAATTGTTGGGAACTCGTTCAATATTCTCATACAACTAGCCTGTGCCAACAGATACAAGTTTTATTCAATATATTTACATCGACGGAGCTAGTCTACTTATAGTATTTTACTGATTTTTGTACAAAGTGATACTAGTATATTTGACTTAGTAGTGACCATATCTCATTTGAGGCTTGCCACCGAGTAATTTACCTCGAACTATTGGGCTATTTAAATATTGGTAAATAAATATGTACTTTTGTTTCCATTTCTGGAATACTTTCAATAACAAGTTTGCCACCGTGCAATTCTACAAGACGTTTAACAATGGTTAACCCTAATCCAGAACCCTGTTGTTCGTATAATTTTCGTTCAAATTGCATATATGCGCCTAAGTTGGCAACTTGAGTAGTTGTCATTCCACGTCCGGAATTGACAAAAGTTAAGTGATATGTGTTTTCAAGCTCGCTAAGAACCTGTATGTTAGTTCCTGGTTGGGAAAACTTTAATGCATTATCAATAATTTCTTCAACAACTGTTTGTAATTTAGAGGCTTGAATTTGAATAGTTACGTCTTGTATATCTAACTGTAAATCTTTTTCTCTACCTGCTTTCTGAACTTTTAGAAGAACAGTTTCACAAATAATTAATTTAATATTACTACTTGGTTGTGTATTTTTTAGTAATTCTGTTCCTTCTGGGGATGTTGCGATAATTTCAGTTTTAGCATATAGCAGGAACTTTTGAGTCAAGTTATACAACCTTTCTCCAGAAGTATACACTGCTTCGAGCATTTTTTTAGCTTCGTCTCGTTCGATTGAATCAAAATTATCAATGAGTAACCGTGACATCCCAATAATGCCATTTAGGGGAGTATGAAGTTCATGGGGAAGGGAATGACTAATATTAATGCAT
>JANNFJ010000478.1:0-2286 GCA_031379725.1 Calothrix sp. OTE_75_metabat_31 | reverse complement strand
ACCGTATTGCGCTTCCCAATGACGCAAAATGCCTAAAGGAACTCCGCGTGTTTTGAGATAATTTGGGTCATGGGTGTGTCGTAGTGAGTGCGACCAAAGTAAAGGGTAGATATGACCTGCGTTAGCGTAAACTAATTCTCGATTTGCGGGACTATAACGCGCTAATACTAAAGTGATAAAGCAATTATTGCCAATCAAATCATCGCATAGAGCATGATTAAGATTTTGCATCACGATGTTAGGCATAGCGGGTGTTTCTTGTGACAGTTCGCGGCGCAAAACCGATATTGCACTTGCCATAAATAAGGCAGCGGGGACACCTTTGCCAGAAACATCACCAACTGCTACCCACAAATCGCCTTTGGGATGTACAAAGACTTCAAAAAAATCGCCTCCAACTTCGCGTGCTGGCAAGCAGCAAGCTTGTATTTTGGCGTTTTCAACTTCAGGTAATTGAAGTCTGAGCAAATTGTTTTGAATTTGGCGGGCTACTTCCAATTCCAGATGGATTTGCTCTTGTTTTTCTTGAAGACGTTGATAGAGTTTGGCTTGCGAAAGCGCCAATGCAGCTTGTTCGGCAACTCCTGCAATCAACTGTACATCCTCATCTTGCCAATTGCTTGAGCGACCATATTGGCATAAAGTTAGTACAGCCAGTAGTTGTTGCTGGTAAATTAGCGGTACAACGACTTGATACCAAGGATTCTCATCTCCCCAATACTGGCTAACTTGGTAATGTCGAGTCTCCAGAGCTTTTTGGATTAATCGTTCGGTATCGAACGCGCAACCCAACTCTAAGGATTTGGGTGCTTGATAGGAAAACTCATCGAGTGTTAGGCGATCGCCTTCCACCGGTCGCAAAAAGCAATAAGTCGCATCAAAACTCTGACCTAATGTCGCTACGATTTTTTGCAGCATACTGCGGTAGTCGAGGGACTCCCGAATTGCTGTCGTCACGGCATTAAACAGCGATTCACGTCGTAATGCACGGCGTAGTTCCTTAGTACGTTTTTTGACAACGCCATAAGTATCAGCCGCTTGCTCGACAACTGCCTTGAGTCGGTCGGGTTTCCAAGGTTTAGTAATATACTTAAACACCTGACCGGAGTTAATTGCATCTACTAAATCTTCAACATCTGTAAACCCCGTTAGCAAAATCCGAATTGTATCGGGGAATCGTTCAACCGTGAGGCTGAGAAATTCCGTACCGTTCATCTCAGGCATTCTTTGATCTGAGATAATAACAGCCATTTCGCCTTCTTTATCCAAAATGTCAATTGCGCTGATGGCGTTGCTAGCCTTGAAAACTTGAAAATCTCGCCGAAAAGTACGGTAAAGTAGTTCTAAGTTATCAGGCTCATCATCCACCACCATCAGTTTCAGTTTGTCCACCCCTGTATCAGTCATACTTGACTTTTGCTTCTTTGCTAATTTGAGGGCGATGTGGTAAGTAACCATTCCGCCCAAGGTTCAATGAGTAATAAACAACATCCTTATATTTAAATTTACCCAGTTTTAAACCCAGAATTACTAATTACTGGTCAATTTTCATTAATACCCCTTTGTATGTTGTATTACACCAGTGGCTCTAACCTACCAAGCCCGACCGCAAAGCTCGCACTGCGGCTTGCGTGCGGTCATCAGCACAAAGTTTATTAAGAATGTTACGGACGTGAGTTTTGACAGTACCAACGGTGATAAAAAGCCGTTCGGCAATCAGAGCATTGCTGCAACCTTCAACTATTAGCTGCAAAACTTCTAACTCGCGTTCGGTAAGGGTATAAGCGTCGATAGAGCCTTCGTTTTCTTGGGCTTCTCCAGCCCGATTAGTTTTTAAGCCGGAAGTAGAATCAGCTTGTGGAGGATTTTGTTGTGCTTGCTGGAGGACAATTCGAGCGATCGCAGGGTCAATCCAAGCGTTACCATTGTGGGTAACGCGCACTGCTTCGAGTAAATTGTCATACTTAATATCTTTCATGCAGTAGGAATCTGCTCCTGCTGCGAAGGCTGCAAGTACGGCTTCTTTATTATCCCGAAGTGTCAAAATTAACACCTTAGTCGCCAACTCATCACCACCAATCGATTTCAACTCCCGTGTCAATTCAATTCCATCTTTATCTGGCAACCCTATATCAACAATTGCAATATCTGGCTGTATTGCCCTTAACAGTTTTAGTCCGTCTGCTGCATTTGCGGCTTCTCCAACAATTTCAATTTCCTCTTTTTGCTGTAATGCCGTGCGAATACCCACACGGGTGAGGTCATGGTCTTCAATTAGAGCAACAC
>JANNFJ010000477.1:0-2565 GCA_031379725.1 Calothrix sp. OTE_75_metabat_31 | reverse complement strand
TGAGTCAGGCAGTGTTAAGACAAAGCAGAATAAAACACATATAGAGTAGGCTACCATGTGTGTTTTGATTTGAAGAGTGGGTATTTTTTTGTTCTTGGCTTGGTCAACCCTACCAATTGAAGCTGAGATAGTTTGAAGTTTGACTTAATTTGATTTAAATATGACCGTTTCTCGGACAATTTGCTTGGGTTTTCTTGCAGTTATCGTACTCGGTACTATCTGCTTGATAATGCCATTTTCATCCAGTGCTGGTACTTGGAATGACCCCATTGTGGCGCTTTTTACATCAACTTCTGCAGTTTGCGTAACAGGTTTATCGGTGGTAGACCCTGGCACGTATTTTTCGTTCTGGGGTCAGTTTTTTATTGCTCTATTAGCACAAATTGGTGGTTTAGGGTATATGACGACTACCACCTTTTTGATTATGCTAATTGGTAGAAAGTTTGATTTACGACAAAAAATAGCTATTCAGCAATCTTTAGATAGACGGGGAATCAGTGGTAGCAACCAAATTATTCGTTCGATTATTGCGACGACATTAATTTTTGAAATCACGGGAATCTTTTTACTACTACCTGCATTTGTTCCCAAATATGGGTGGAGTCAAGGACTCTGGTTAGCGATTTTCCATAGTATTAATGCTTGGAATAACGCTGGTTTTAGTTTGTTTAAGGATAATCTAATTGGTTATCAAAATTCACCATTGGTAGTCTTTACAGTTACAGGGTTGATTATCTTTGGAGGTATTGGTTACCAAGTAATTTTGGAAATGTATATATGGTTGAGCGATCGCATTCTCAAAAGGACAGGTAAGCTGGTCTTTTCGCTCGATTTTAAGGTTGCAACTACCACCACAGTGATTTTACTAGTTTTGGGAACAATTGTTTTTTTTGGTATCGAATTAAGAAATCAAGCTACTTTCGGAAATTTGAATTTTAGCACTCAACTATTAGTAGCTTGGTTCCAGTCAGTTACACCTAGAACCGCAGGTTTTAATACTATCGATATCGGGAAAATGACCAATGCCGGATTATTTATTACAATTGCATTAATGTTTATTGGTGCAAGTCCCGGAGGGACTGGAGGTGGGATAAAAACAACGACTTTGCGCGTTTTAACTAGCTGCACTAAGTCAATTTTGCAAGGAAAAGAAGAAGTCTTATTGTACGACCGTAGAATCGCATTTTCTTTAGTTTTAAAAGCTGTAGGAGTGTTTGTTGGTTCCTTAGCAACTGTCATTGTTTCAACCATGTTAATTTCAATTACAGACCCCGAATTGCCTTTTATTCAAATCTTGTTTGAAACAGTATCGGCATTTGCGACTGTCGGACTTTCTACAGGTATTACCGGTACTGTTACAGTTGCAGCTAAGTTAATATTAATTGCGACTATGTATATAGGTCGTGTTGGTATTTTACTGTTAATGTCTGCCCTCTTAGGTGACCCACGACCAACCCATATTCACTACCCCGAAGAAAACTTACTCGTTGGTTAAATTTGGTTACATTTTTGTCAAAGAAAACCTTTAAAGACCTATTTAAGTATTTAATTTATTGTCTGAAGTTGATTTTGATTTTTCAATTAAAATTATCGTTTAGCTTCTAAATAAATACTTTTTATATAATAGATAAGATAATTAAAAACTCTGATTTTAATTACTTACTAATTATCAATGTCTTGTAAATATCAAACATTAGAAACAGGAATTGAAACCGTGAATCTTTCAGCATTAGGGTTTTTTCGCAGTCTACGTAAAGACAACCAACAATTTGCTGTCATTGGTCTAGGTCGTTTTGGACGTTCAGTCTGTTCAACACTGCACAAATTTGGCTATCAAGTTCTCGCAACCGATGTCGATGAAAAGCGTGTCTCGGAAGCTTTAACCGAACAAATCACTGGTCATGCATTACAACTTGACTCTACCGACCCTGCAGCACTTAAAGAAGCTGGAATTTTTGAATTTGATACAGTTATCGTCGCAATCGGTAACTATATCCAAGAAAGTATTGTCACGACTTTGAATGTCAAAGAAGGTGGTGTTCCTCACGTCATCGCTAAAGCTTCCAGTGAAGTCCACTGTAAGCTTTTAAAACGTGTTGGTGCAGACCACGTTGTTTTCCCTGAATACGAAGCAGGGTCAGCTTTAGCAAAAACTTTAACTAAACCATCAATTCTCGAACGTTTTGACCTCGACCCCGATAATAGTATTGTTGAACTAATTGTACCCGACGAATTTCACGGTCGAACAATCGCAGAATTACAACTACGTAACCGCTTTGGATTGAATTTACTCGCAGTCAGCAAAGATGGTAAATTCATTATTAATCCAGAACCTGACAAGCGATTTGAAAGAGGGTCGGCAATGGTTGTAATTGGTTGCAATCGAGATATTAATCGTTTGCCGATTTAAATAAGGGAGTAGGGAGGAGAGAAAGATGGGGAAGATAGGGGAAAAAGTAACTAAAAGTAAATACAACAGACCACTAGTGGTTCGTGTCATTAATTTTGGGGGGTAGTGCGAGCATCTTGCTCGCGTACTATATAAAGCGAGCAAGATGCTCGCAC
>JANNFJ010000439.1:0-1546 GCA_031379725.1 Calothrix sp. OTE_75_metabat_31 | reverse complement strand
ATACCATTTAAAAGAGACGCGAAATTTCGCGTCTCTACATTTTTTGGGATAGCGCAAAATTTTTCTGAATGGTCAGATGTAGCGTGGGGAACGATAAATTGTCATTAATCTTAACTTTTCGTAAAGGTTAGAATCCGGGTTTCGCAGAAGTTACCCGGATTCTGGTCTTCTCGACTTGTCAAGACTAATGAAATAAAATATTAGCTAACACAGTTGATATTGGATTACTAGATTAATTCTTTTTCGAGATATCTATTATCTACTAATGGTTTGTAACGATAAATTATAATCCAATGAACAAAGTTAATTGGTTGATTGAAAGCAATATTTCTGACTATCACGAGCAATTTTTATCCGAAATTAAAAAACAGGGATACGTTTACAAAGAGACAAATTATCTTCGGTTTCGTCGTGATGAAATAAGTAAATATTTTCCCGAACATGATTGTGTATTATTTCGAGGAACCTTAAATTTAGGTCGAGACATTTTAAGGACTTCTTGGATACCGGGTGCTTATATGGATGAGAAGAATTTGCGCTGTTCGACTTACTATACTTATTTTGGCAAGTATCTACTCAATAATAAATACTTTCTTTTAACTGTGGGTGAGTTAATTAGGAGAAGGAAGGAGATTATTGATTATTTTCAATCAGATGGCAATTTATTTATTCGACCGGATAGCAATATGAAGTCATTCCGTGCTGGAGTTTTTAATCTAAATATTTTAAATACTATACAATCCCTAAAAAGCGAATTAGAAACAAATGAAACAACTTTAGTATTGGTCAGTGCCAAAAAAACAATTAGTAAAGAATGGAGATTTTTTGTTTACAAAAATCAAGTAATTACGGGTTCGCTCTACTTAGTTGGAGAAGAACGAATTAATGAGACAATCAAGGGAGGGTATCTAGAAAACTATGCAAGTGACGTATTAAAAGCCGTTGATTGGTATCCAGAATCGCTTTACACCTTCGATATTTGCGAGTCGGACGGAGAACTTTACTTACTGGAACTCGGTTCCTATAGCTGTGCTGGTGAATATGCTTGCGACTTGAGTTTAATTATCGAAGCTGGTGCAAATGCTGCATGGGATGATTATGATGCGGTGAATAGAGAATAGTAAACAAAGTATGTACTAATAGATACTAGTATGACGATATTAGCTGGCAATTTAGGTTAATATTTTGTGTTGATTGATAAAATGAGTGAATTTGGGGCTTCGGGGTTGCGATCGCCCTGACATGAAGCTAGGATCTATAAGCTTTGGGCTATGATGTAGCTTTTTGGGTGACAGCTATCAAATGCGTTCTTAAGTAGCTGTAGCCTCAAATATTCCGATTTCACAGGTAAAGAGAGAAAACGAAAACAATGCCAAAACGAGTACAATTAGTTTTAACCCAAGATGTCAGTAAACTTGGTAAGCTTGGCGATTTAGTTGATGTTGCCACTGGTTATGCACGTAACTATCTAGTTCCCAAAAAATTAGGAGTTACCGCAACTCCCGGTATTCTAAAACAATTTGAACGCAAACGCGAAGTTGAGCGC
>JANNFJ010000438.1:0-9912 GCA_031379725.1 Calothrix sp. OTE_75_metabat_31 | reverse complement strand
TGCTCGCTTTAATATAATACGCGAGCAAGATGCTCGCACTACCCATCAGAATTAATGACACAGACCAGTAAGTCTATTCAATAAAACTATTCGTGTTGCCATAACATGCAACTACTACTGATTGATGATGAATCTGGCTAATAGGTGCGGGTTTCATCTCACCTCGAAAATCAAGAAGCTGGACAATTATAAGGTATGCAACTGCTAACAAAATCGAAATAGCACCAGTAAGGATTGCGACTATCTTGGAACGTTCCATAAGTTTCTACCATATAAGTATTTACAACAATCCTATCTAGAAGACTCAAATGGCGGCAACTTTTAATTTAGTTTGCCCTATCTCATCTTCAAAAACTAACCCTTCCTTACCCGTACCATGTCCAAGGAAATGTATAATTTGCGGCTCCTAGTCGAGAATAGCCCTGTGAATATCCCGATACCGAACTGCCTCTGCCGTTTTGTAGGTTGGGTGCAACGTAGTGGAACCCAACAAATATGTTGGGTTATGCTGCGCTACACCCAACCTACGAATAATCCAAAACCTACGCAGTATTGAGACTTCAGTTTCTATAAAACCAATTTCATTGTAACGGTATTTAGCGCGAGGGATAGCAAATAATTTAACAACACCACCAAAAAGATAAAATTCATCTTTTTTTTCAAAATCAAAATCCAGCAAACAATCTTTTCAGTACGTCGAAAACCAAAAATATGCCGAATCTTATTATATATTGGCATTTGACTATTGCCTTCAAAATTTGGATATCTTGTTAATGCAGCTTCTAATAACTGTAAATATTGGTAATAATCAATAAATAATGCATCTCGTGCTAAGGCAAAATAACAGGAAGCTAACGCACGTCTATAATTATCTGTAAGTTTTTCAACTGCTAATAGTTTGCGTTCAGCTTTTTCCATCACAACGCAGTGAGATGCGATCCAATGCGATTTAGAAGATGTGGAAACAGTCACATTCCCGTAGGATCTATAAATTGAGTAACAACCGGGTTGATATTCAACTTTTGCACCATTCATCACGACAGAAATAAAAAAGTCTCTGTCCTGTGCAATCGGTAAATTTTCGTCCCATCCATTACTATTATCAATTGCGGTACGTCGGTAAAGTATACCCGCAAGTGCTACCCACCAAATTCCTAATAACGATTCGAGAATGTCTGTTTGTTTGCCTGATATTTTAATTTCACCGAGGAAACTTGTTCCATCAGACAAATGAAATTGATGTTGCCAATCTCCATAAACAACGTCTGCACCAGTTGATTCTAAAAAAGTTACTTGTCGTTCGATTTTTTCGGGCAATATGTAATCATCTGCGTCTAAAAATTGGATATATTCTCCTGATGCTAATTTTAAAGCTAGATTGCGAGCATAATTTCCGCCACTGTGGGGTATGCTTTGCCAAGTAATTTGATTGCCGTAACTTTTGATAATTTCTAAGGAATTATCGGTAGAGCCATCATCAATGACGATTATTTCGATGTTTGAGTAAGTTTGTTGTAGACAGCTTTCTATTGCTTGTGGTAGCCATCTGCTGGTGTTGTAGCAGGGTATGATTATGGATACTAGTTTTGTCATATAATATTTTTATCTCGCGCAGAGGCGCAGAGGCGCAGAGGCGCAAATAAGAGATGAGTGTAAGGGAGGTTTATTGGGTTGTAATTTGCCATGTGCGGGGTTGATAGAATAAGGATTGACTGATTACTTGGTTGGCTTTGACTAGGAAGCGAAAAGATTGGACTATATCTAAAGAAATTACTCCATCTTTAATATATATTTTGGCACTATATAAGCCAGGTAGCAAACAACAATATGGCATTTGCATTTGAATCTCGATTTTTCCAGGTTGAATTTTTAAAAGTTGTTCGTCGCTGGTAGATGTTATATATAAGATGCGTTCGTTTTGTCCTGATAATGCTGTAATTATTACTCCAATATTGGCATTGTCGATGTTTTTATATGCTTGGCATTCAATGGCTAAATTAGCTGCTTCTCCGCATAATAATGCTGGCATCAAGTTACCCTGATTATTTTTAAAGCATAACGATACAATATTGACACCTAAGCTATCAGATTCTGATACAGGTAAGTACATGATTCCGGTTAAATCATCATTCTCAACTAAGCACAAATCATCTTCATATTGACGAATTACATTTGCGGTATTGCCTGAAGTAATTAATTTGCCTTTCGATAAATAAAGCGAAGATTCACATACATTTAAAACTACGTGCGGATTGTGGGCAACTAAGATAAAAGCTGTTCCTTTTTCTCGTAACTGCCCTAATTTATGATAGCATTTCATTCTAAACCTAATATCTCCAACTGCCAATACTTCATCGATTAGCAATACATCGGGTTCGATATGAACTGCACAAGCAAATCCTAACCGTGCAGCCATTCCAGAACTGTAAGTTTGTACGGGTGCATCTATCGCATCTCCAATTTCTGCAAAGTCAATTACATCGGGTAGTTTTCTAGTAATTTCTGGTGTCGATAATCCTAGTATTGACATATTGGCATAAATATTTTCACGTCCTGTCAAAATCGGATTAAATCCGGCTCCAAGTGCAATCAAAGGTGCTATTCTACCACGAATTTTTACACAACCAGTATCGGGTTTAATTAAGCCGCTAATAATCCGCAGCAGCGTACTTTTTCCGGCTCCATTTGCACCAACTAAACCGAGTGCTTCACCGGGTTGTAATTGAAAGCTGATATCTTGTAATGCCCAAAATTCATGCGATCGCAAAACATCGCTGTGGCGATTTTTGATTATTAATTCTGAGGCAATATCTCGGACAGCATAAAATAGAGAACGTCGTAAATCTCGACAAAACTTTTTCGAGACATTCTCAACTGATATGACTGCTTGGTTATCTGTAATCTTGTTATAGGTTTCTTGCTTGATTAACTTTGTCATCATCCCCTCTACTATTGCTAAGAGTAATCCAAGAAATAAACTCACCCGTCTTGTTAGGCGTCCCGCCTGTCTAGATATGTTTCGGACAGGCGAGACACCTATCCTACGATATCGAAAAAGGATATTTTTTTAATTGGAATACTCTAAAGCGTTATAATGCTCATCCTTTGTTTGAATAAGCTTAGGTTGATACTGAATTAACAAATCTGTATAAGTACATTGACTAGAAATAGGGGTCATTTTTCCAATTTTCCTTATCACATTCAGTTTTCTTTTGTTGCATCGGTGCTGTGAAGGTAAATACTTGGTATGCTAACATTGTTCAATGACAAAATAACTAAACTTTTAGAAAGTTTAAAAAAGGACTAACAATGAAAACCGAACGTGAAAGAAAAGAAATTATCAAAGCTACTAACGAACACCTTCGATCTATCGCCTACAGTATGGACTTACTGATACCAGGATTTTACTTTTGGTGTCCATATTTCACTATTAGAATTGGCGGTGCAATACCCGATGATAACCCTTATAAATATCCTGGTAAAATTCACAGTTCTACGGGTATTGGTGTAGTGATACCAGGATACAAAATATTTACAAGTTATCAGGGTAGCTATACATTCTAAGAACTCACACGCTCAATCACAAAAGGCATAGCCAGACGAAACACAATCCAGGTTAAAATTAATCCGATAAAAGTCAAAATGCTAACTACCCAAAATTCCACGGGATGCGAAATTACCCCCGTTGTTGCAAGTTCCCTGGCAGTCACAAGTAACGGGGTAACAGGATTAAAATTTACTAATATACTGAAAATACCCGTTTTAGGAACTGGATAAATAATTGGAGTTATAAATAACCAAAAGCCTGTAATTAAAGTTAGCCCTCTGGATATATCTTGATATAAAACTCCTAATGGAGCTAAGAAAAGACCGATAAATGTACCAAGTAAAATTAAATGAATAATGGCAACTGGTGCGAGTAAAATGTTCCAAGTGATTGAAACTTTGAACCAGATAAATAAGCCAAAAATTAAAATTACTTTGATAGCAAAATTAAAAATAACTTCGCCTAATTTTGCCAAAATTAAAGCTTCACGCGGAAAATTAACTTTGGCAAGGAGAGGTTTTGCTAACATTACCGCTTGAAGCGGTGCATTTAGTGCTTCTACAAAGGTTTGCCAAAGCACTGTGCTAAACATCACGTATACTGGATAAGGTAAATCGGTTTTACCAACTTGAATAACATTGGCTTCGTTGGCTAAGGTAAATCCAATTGTCATAATAATTGATGGCAAAAATGCCCAACTTATTCCTAACAAAGATTGACGATATTGCGAATTGATATCTCGCACCATTAACCTCCAAGCAAGTTCGCGGGAAGCTAGCAAATCTTGCCACATCTGGTTAAATAATTTTAAGGGATGACGCAAACTGCTTTCTGGAGTGTAAATAATTTCAACTTGTTTGTGAAGTTTCATTGCAGATTTAGGCTAGGATGTTGCAGACTGGTCAAAATGTGTATGCAATCGTTTGGTGTAGCGGCTGGTTAAATAATGGTTGAATTGCTTATCGACAGTACGTAATAATTTGCCCGCAACTTTGGCACCGATTTTACCAAAGGGCATTTTGCGGGTAATTGGGTTGATAATTGTCATATTACGTCGCCATCCTAAGCGGTTGTAGCGATTTTTGAAGTACTCGTCTTCGGTTAAGTTCCATTTGTCGCGTAAATGTTGAAGGCTGGCTTTTTCCCAAGCGTCGCTCCAACGCAGCATGTAGTAGGGTAGGTCGGATATTTCTAAGTTTTCTGCGGGTACGTAGGTGACAAGCGATCGCGGTTCCAGATAAATCAAACCTCTGGCTTGGGTGACTAGCATACACAGGTCTACATGTTCTTTAGTATTAAGTAGCTTTTCGTCTAGATAACCGATTTTGGTAAAAATTTCTCTGCGTACCATGACGCAGTGATATTCTGCTAGTCCTGTTTGCTGCCGTTGGATATTAGGACTTGCTTCGACTAATTTTTGACCTTGTTTGTAAATTTTTTCAACTATCTTTCGTCTGGTGTTTGCTTCGATTATTCCAGTTTCTCCACCTGCACAATGTATTTCTGTATGTAGGGGTGTTCCTTGGCAAATCAATGGGCTAATTACTGTTGCTTGGGTTTTTTCGGCACATTCGATTAATGGTTGTAGCCATTGTGGGGATACTATTACGTCGTTATCGATGAATATTATGTATTCGGTGGTTGCTTGTTTTATTCCGATGTTGCGGGCATGGTTGGGTGAGAGGTAGTAGTTGGTACGTATGAGTTGAAATTTATATTCTGTTGCTTTGGTTGTTAGATAGTCTCGGATATGGTTCGGGGAGCCTGCATCGATGTAGATTAGGTTGAAGGGTTGGTTTGTGTTTTGGTAGATGCTTTCGAGTGATTGGCGGGTATGGCTGAATCGTTCGCGGGGGACTACTATTAGGGTTACTTGGGGATGCATGGGATTATGAATATATAAGGAAGAGGGACGAACCACAGAGGACGCAGAGGGCACAGAGGAATAAAAGAGTTGGGGAGATGGTTTGATATATTTTGATTAGTTCGTCGTTTAGGGTTTTGGTGTTGTAGTTTTTTTGGACGTATGTACTTCCGGCTTTGCCGATTTTTTCCCAGGTGTTAGGGTGGTCGATTAGATGGGTTAGTTTGTTTGCGATCGCATTACTGTCTCTCTCTGGTATTAGGAAGCCGGAAATACTGTCTTGGACTAGTTCGGGTATGCCTCCGTGTTGGGTGGCTATTACTGGTAGACCCATTGCCATTGCTTCTTTGAGGGTGTTTACTGGTGCGTCTTGGTTGCCGTCACGAGCGGTGACGCTTGGTGCTATGAATATGTGGGATTCGTTGATGATTTGAATGATTTCTTGCTGGTTTTTCCACCCTAGTAGGTGGATTTTGTCGGTCATGTTTAATTCAAAAATTATTTTTTGTAGGTGTGATTGTAAATCGCCTGCGCCAATAATGTTATATTCAATATTTGGGTATGTTGCTGCAACTTGTGCCACTGCTCTAATGCCGTATTCGATGCCTTTTTTTTCGATTAAACGTCCGGTGGTGGCGATTTTTACTTTTTGGTTGGGTTCTAAATTGCGGGGTTGGAAGGCAAAGCGATCGCAATCTATTCCTGAACCATGTACGGTGATTTTATCTGGGTTACAACCAAGTTTAATGGCTCGATTTCGGAAGTAGTTACAGTTAGTTAAGAAAAAATCTCCATCAGCAAATAATTGTTGATAAACGTTATCACCATATTCTTTGACGTACCAACTTATATCATAACCGCGAAATGAGGTAATCAGTTTACCTTGGATTGCGCCAATTTCTCGCAGTATCATTCCTTCGATGCCGTACATGCCAAATTGACAGTGAATAATATCGTATTTTTGTAAGTTTAAAAATGGGATAGTGAAATAAAAAAGCCGTAACGAAAGAGCGCGTTTTTTATACTTTGAGAAATTCAGCGATCGCACCATCACTAACGGTGCTTTTCTCAAATTGATAATTAATAGAAAAAAAGCTTTGAATACTCTAAAAATATAATTATCGGGAACTGATGGTGCGTAATAAGTATGTTGAAGCAAGTCATATTTTTCAACATCAGGATGCATTTTATAAGTATCATTCGTTTGACGGGCATAAATATCAACCTGATACCCGCGTTCAATTAACCCAACAGCTTGATTGAGAATAAATGTCTCAGTTAACGCCGGAAACTTTTCCACCAAAAAGGCGATTTTCATAACTCAAATAATATCTTAATAGCAACTTACATGATTTTTTACATACTTAGGGCTATTAATAGGGATGCGATACTTACTTTTTCTTTATACTAGCTTAAAATCAGCATATAGGAATTCGGTTTGATTTATGTTGGCGTAGCCTGCGCTTGCGCTTAAATATCTAAGTATCTGTAGGGTGTGTTAGCGACAGCGTAACGCACCGTTCCAAGGCCTTGGTGCGTTACGCTACCGCTAACGCACCCTACGTATCTGTTTAAAAATCAAATAGTAGTCCTATATATACCTATCATGTCATTAACCGAAGAAATTCTCCTAAAGCTACCTGGTAATGTCTTATCCGGATTGCGACGTGCTGATGTACTTTTAACATCGTTGCGTGAAGGTAATATTCCCGTACCGACCGCAGTCAACGAAAATTCACAACTCATCGATAACCTGGAATGGGATGCGGTAATTTGTGGTGGTACGTTGGGAATCTTGATTGGTGCAGCTTTAGCGATAAAAGGTGTACGGGTAGCATTACTGGAGCGAGGAATTTTGCAGGGGAGAGAACAAGAGTGGAATATTTCGCTCAACGAATTGCAGGTATTTGTGGACTTGGGATTGCTGAGTGACGAGGAATTGGGGAATGCGATCGCCACTAAATACAACCCAGCAAGAGTCGCTTTTAAAGGTGGTACAGAAGTTTGGGTAAATGACGTACTCAATATTGGTGTAGACCCAATCTACTTACTCGAAACCCTCAAACAAAAATTTCTTGCTGCTGGTGGCAAATTATTTGAAAATACACCCTTTGAAGATGCCGTTGTTCATCCTAACGGAGTCATAGTCAACAACCACTTCAAAACCAGACTTTTGCTAGATGCAATGGGACACTTTTCACCCATTACCCAACAAGCACGACAAGGGAAAAAACCCGATGCACTTTGTCTAGTAGTTGGAACTTGTGCCCAAGGTTTTCCGGAAAACCGTACCGGGGACTTGTTGTTATCTAATACACCTTTACAAAACCAATGCCAGTACTTCTGGGAAGCTTTCCCAGCTAGAGACGGAAGAACCACATACATGTTTACCTACATGGATGCAAATCCCCAACACCTTAATTTAGAAGCACTTTTCGAGGACTATCTCCACTTAATGCCCGAATATCAAGGTATGGAATTAAAACAGCTTGATATTAAGCGTGCATTATTCGGCTTTTTTCCCTCTTAC
Organism: Calothrix sp. OTE_75_metabat_31; assembly: GCA_031379725.1. Lineage (GTDB taxonomy): Bacteria > Cyanobacteriota > Cyanobacteriia > Cyanobacteriales > Nostocaceae > JANNFJ01. The sequence goes on along the minus strand of JANNFJ010000438.1, from coordinate 1,971 downwards.
CGTCAAAGTCCCCTACAGACACCTTGGAACCGGATTTTACCAATCGGGGACAGCAGTGGCAGTCAGTCACCGCTAAGTTTCGGTGGATTTGGTGCGATGGTGCGACACCTACAAAGGTTAACTTTTGGGATTTACGAAGCATTAGAAAGCGATGAATTATCAACCAAAGCATTATCATTGTTGCAACCTTATCAACCAAACCTAACAGTAACGTGGTTATTTCAAAAAGCAATGAGTGTTGGCATCAATCAAAAAATAGACCCCGAAAAAATCAACCAGCTATTATCAGCAGTATTCATCGAAATGCAGAAACTCGGCGACCCAGTCCTTAAACCATTTCTACAAGACGTAATTCAATTTTCCGGACTTACAAAAACCCTCTTAAAAACAGGCTTACTCCACCCATTCATCATTATCAAAATCATCCCCCAAGTTGGATTAATCGCCTTACTTGATTGGACAATACATTATATCAACTTAGGAATATACTCTTTATTATTTTCCCTAAGTCCACTTTTTCAACCCTGGATAAAAACCCTGCCAGCATCGTCACAATATTACTGGCATCGCCGAATTGACACATGGAAATATGGCTCAGGAGGTGATTATTAAAACCTCTCCCTCTCTGCGCCTCTGCGTGACACACATCTTAATTAAAAAAATGCTCGACAAACCAACTCAAAGCAACAATAATTTTGCAACTTTAATTAACCTACTAAGAGAACGTCAAGGTTTTCTAGAAGAAATTCGTCAAAGCATCAGACTACCGAGCAAAATCATTTCCCTACTCGTTTGTAGCTCGCTATTCTTAGCTATTTACGGCGGCATCATCGGCGCTTATCATAGTTGGATGCAAGCACTTTCTTCAGCAATCAAACTACCTGCACTTTACTTAATTACGCTACTAATCTGCTTGCCAACATTATATTTTGCCAATATCATCTTCGGTTCCAAACGCAGCTTTACCCAATATTTTGCATTAGCCCTAACTGCAGTATCAGTAACTAGCGTTTTATTATTCAGTTTTGCACCAATTACGCTTTTCTTTTTAATCACAACCAATAACTACCAATTCCTCATTCTCTTAAATGTCGTCATTTTTTCTTTGACAGGATTTATTGGTATTTCCTCATTAAAGCAAGCAGCAAAAATAATCTTAGAACAAGATGGAGAAGGCAGCGATATTCGTCGAAAAATACTGAGTTCCTGGTTGTTACTTTACGCTTTTGTCGGCAGTCAGTTAGGATGGACATTGCGACCATTTTTTGGTACACCTGATTCAGTGTTTCAGCTATTTCGAGAACGGGAAGGTAATTTTTACCTGAGTGTTATCAAATCAATCATGTTTTTGTTAGGTTTTCGTTCATAGTTAATTTCACACTTTACAACCATGCTTAAGAAGAAGTCACAAGGGATTCAACATTTTAACGTACTGTTAGGACTATTAAGAGATAGACAAAATTTTCTCGAAGAAATTCAGCAGGGAGTTCGGTTACAAAGTAAAGCTACTTCGTTATTTGTTGCCAGTTCAATATTTTTTGCAATTTACGGTGCAATTATTGGGTCGTCGCATAGTTTAGCACAAGCGTTATCTGGTGCAATCAAATTTCCAGCTTTTTACTTACTGACATTAATTATCTGTTTTCCGACATTGTTCTTTTTCAACGTTTTATTCGGTTCTCGCAGTAGCTTCCAACAGCATTTTGTCGTTTTAATGACCGCAGTATCGGTAATTAGCGTCTTATTATTTAGTTTTGCACCCGTAACGCTTTTCTTTTTAATCACTGCACCCAAAGCGTACCAATTTTTTAAAATATTAAATGTCTTTATTTTTGGAATTACAGGTGCATTTGGAGTAAAATTTCTTTACGAAGGGATTCAATTATTATCAAAACAGGATGAAGTCGGCAAGAAAACTCGCACGACTATTTTACGTTCTTGGTTATTATTGTATGCCTTTGTGGGGATGCA
>JANNFJ010000406.1:0-3618 GCA_031379725.1 Calothrix sp. OTE_75_metabat_31 | reverse complement strand
TAATCAAGTTCTTCTACAAGTCGATGTACTAGGAGAACTGGCACAAAAATTCGACCCTACAATTGATGATGGAGATTTACCAGGTACAGAAGATGATTTGCAAAGGTTTCAAATTGTTGCTCAATGGCGCGAACTTGCATTTCGCAATTATGAAAGGCTTCGAGATGCTAACAGCGATTCTGAGCGATCGCAAGTAGCTGCAGAAATTGAAGGATTGTCAACCGCCACTGCAAATTCTTTGTTTGAGGCGTTCCAATACCCACCCAGTACAGATAGTAATGCTTCTATTCCCGAACCAAACTCTGTTTTTGCATTATTATTGCTCTCGTTTACTTGGTTGCTTTCAAAAGTAAAAAGACAGAAAGCTTGAACTATCTTGTTTATACCAAAGTCTTTGGGAAATTACGAGTTTGTGGGATGAGTATCCGCAGGGAGAATAAAGTCTTCTTGTCTCCCATTTCCTCTATTTGGACATATGCTATCCTTGAAAAACGCGGGCGTTCTTCACAGGGGTATGCAACTTCTTCACACGGAGAAGGTCACTGCTTCAAATCCACTATCGCCCATAGCTTTAAAAGTCAACCATCACGCTATGGTTTATAAGAACAAAGTCTTAGGAATCTCCGTGGCTTTAGCTACCGAAAGTTTCAAGCAAATCAAAACTCAATAATTATGCAGAAAATTGATAATACTCTCACAAATTCTCTGGAAATAATCCAAACCACAGACTTGATTGACTTTATTCCTCTGTTAAAAGAATTGAAATTTGGAGATAAATTTAGTCTGTCAATGCTCAAGTGGTGTGGAATTGGTCAACGCAATCAATCACTAGCTTTTTGGGAGGTTTATCTAGCAAAAATAGAAGCACAGACAATAGGTGTCATGGGTCTTTACCGGCGAGTCGATAGTCCGAATGATGTTGCTTGGGTCGGATGGTTTGGAATACGTCCACAATTCCGACGGCAAGGATGGGGAAAAATTATGATCGAACAGCTAAAAGAGTATGCCAGACAATTTGGCTTTCAAGAACTTTGGGTATATACAAATAGTCCTAATTTAGCAGCTATATCATTTTATGAGAGTTCTGGATTTGTCAAATTAGGTGCAGCCGCAGAGGTTTGTCCAGGAAAAACCAATAGTTTGTCAGATATAATTCTGAAGTCTAATTTAGAGCGATTTTTAGGTGAATAGACCACCGAAAAACCTAATACCCTTTTGATATGGAGATGCATACAAAAACCCCACCCTCCCCAAGACATACAGTCCGGTTTGGAGGGGTGAAGATTATATGCAGCTTCATATTAAATTGATATAAATACTTTTAAGCATCAAATGGGAAATTAATATCATTTACAGTTGAGAGCAAATCAAGGCATTATTTAGCATGAAGTTAAAAACAAAACTTTATGCAAGATTCAATGGTTATAAGGTTTCAAAAAGTATTTCTGACGTTGGGCAGTTCCGCTATTTTGCTTCTAAGTTTAGCTAACAAGGCTTTTGCTATAACTTTTAACTTTTCTGGAAGCTTCGATCAGAACAGTTCATGCACTGTGGGAACCCCTCCAAGGAAAGAGGGTTGCGATATCTTAAAATTACGATATGGTTCGTTTACAGGAGTTATTAATGTTGATGATTCCGGTCAAAAATTAGCAGAACCTACGTTTGTTGACTTAAGTTTTTTCGATAATGCTGGTCAAAAGGTTGATAATCTTGGACAGAGTTTTATTCAAGGAAATATTATTAGCAACCAAGAAGAAGGCCGTTTAACTTTAGAAACTATTATTCCCCCAACATTTTCTGAAGGATTTACACTCTATTTTGTACCCTCAGCAACACCCGGTTTGAATGAACCTTTTGGTCGCTTTTCTAGGGGAACTTATTCTAAACAAGAAGGCGATACTGTTACAATTAGACAGTATATTAATGTAGCGTCCACAACAATTACTAAAGCTACACCTGCAGTATCAATACCAGAACCAAGCACAATACCCTGCATTTTTACTAGTGTTGCGATCGCAAAAAGGTGGCTGCGACGCAAACTTTATTAAGTTCTTTCTATTCCCCGTCCTCCAATATTGTACTTAAAATTCAAAAACCCAGCCGTTATGACCGGGTTTTAAATTAATGCATGAAAGCGCAGGTTATTTAAAGTAAATTGTCATAATTACTACAAATGTGCGCTAAGTAATTTCGGATTTGAACTGCATTCATAAATATGAGATTGGCAGAGGGAGCAAATCGTTAAATAACAAGCATAAAATAAAGTAAATGTCAATCAACAACACCTGATGCTGTGCTTTCAACTGCGTTTGATGTGGTCGGTAACTCCAAACAGTAGCCAGCACCGTAAACAGTTTTTATATAACGGGGATGACGGGCATCAGGTTCGAGCTTCGTCCGTAAATGGCGAATGTGAACGCGAATCGTTTCAATATCGTCATCAGGGTCATAACCCCAAACTTCGCGGAGGATTTCGCTAGGGGAAACAGTTTGACCATGACGTTGCAATAAACAATGGAGTAATTCAAATTCAAGGTGGGTCAATTTCACCGTTTCGCTAAACCAAATTGCCTCAAAGCGTTCAGGAACAAGTGTTAGCGGCCCATAATTAAGGATTTCGCTGTGTTTTGCCGCTTGGGGAATGCGGTCGGTGCGTCGCAAAAGTGCCCGCACTCGTGCTAACATTTCTTCGACTTCAAATGGTTTGGTTAGGTAATCATCCGCCCCAGCGTTAAAACCTTCGACTTTATCTTGGGTTTGGCTCAAAGCAGTTAGCATCAACACCGGAATTTCAGAGGTACGGTCGTCCCGACGCAAGCGCTGACAAACTGTAAATCCATCAACTCTGGGCAACATCAGGTCAAGCATGATTAAGTCGGGTTGAAGTTGGAGAGCTAATGCTTGACCTTTAATGCCGTCTTCGGCTTGGCTGACATCATAACCAGCCATTTCCAGGTTGACGGCAACAAGTTCTGAAATGGCTGGGTCATCATCTATGACAAGGATTCTGGGCATTATGTAATGTTGTTACTACTTGTTAAGGATAAATAAAAATCTTGCTCATCTGCAAAGATTGCTTTAATGATTATAAAAAGATTTTTAAATCTAACATAAAGATTAAGATGAAATGATTGTAAATCTACGTGGAAAATAGACTAATTTCGATAAATGATGCATTACCCCCCATACAAACCACCGCTATCTTTACAAAATGGTCTAGCTATGACTTTGTATGCGGCTTTTTTGGCAGGCCGTAATTGGGAAACAACAGTACTTGATGCAGAACCTCCATATCAGTCGAAAATTTTTACAGGTGGGCAAGGAGTACCAATTTTTGGTTTATATGCAATTCCCGAAAATCCTCGCGGCACAATTGTTGGCACTTACGGGATTACAGGGGATTTGGACGACCAATGGTTGCTGCGGATTTTGGGAAGGAAAGCCTACGCCCAGGGGTATGCAGTGGTGTTATTTGATTGGCGGGCACATGGTAAAACATTGGAATTATCGCCGACATTAACATCAGACGGGTTGTATGAGGGAGAGGATTTTGTGCGGATTGCGGCACAAGCTGCGTCCGACGGTTGTCCTGGCAAATTTTGGTTTGCGGGGTTTTCG
>JANNFJ010000388.1:0-10706 GCA_031379725.1 Calothrix sp. OTE_75_metabat_31 | reverse complement strand
TACCTCATGGGACTGGGAAACGCTATATATTGGTACTACCTTGCCCATCGGTATGACTTTATCAACAGCCAATTTTGTATTGATTATTACCATTGTTATGTGTATTCTTTCGGCTGCGAGTGCCACAAGCAAAGTTGAATTTGCTGACTCTGCTAATATGTTTTAAAGTAATTGGAGAAAGGGAAAGGGGAAAGGGAGGAAGGGGGGAAGGGGGACAAACAAGCAATATTTCTTACACATCTCCCCATCACTCCATCTCCTCATCTCCCCATGTCCCCACTCCCTACTCCCTACTCCTTACTTCTATGGAACCTGTAATCGAAATCGCAAATCTCAATCACTACTTTGGTAAAGGTCAGCTACGCAAGCAAGTATTGTTCGATATCAACCTGGAGATAAATGCAGGTGACATTATTATCATGACTGGCCCCTCTGGTTCGGGTAAAACTACGTTGCTGACGCTTTGTGGTGGGTTGCGTTCCGCACAAGAAGGTAATTTAAAAGTTTTAGGCAGAGAATTATGTGGCGCTTCCGCAGGACAACTGACCACAGCACGACGCAATCACGGTTATATTTTCCAAGCACATAACCTACACGGTAGTTTAACCGCAATTCAAAACGTCAAAATGGGGTTAGAACTGCGTCCGGGAATTTCAACTAGGGAAATGATAGACCGGTCAGCAGAAATGTTGGAACTGGTAGGATTGGGAAATAGAGCAAATTATTACCCCGATGACTTATCAGGAGGGCAAAAACAACGGGTTGCGATCGCACGTGCTTTGGTCTCGGAACCACAAATAGTTTTAGCTGACGAACCGACTGCTGCACTCGATAAAAAATCTGGACGTGATGTGGTGGATTTGATGCAACAATTGGCGAAAGAGCAGGGTTGTACCATTTTGTTAGTGACCCACGATAACCGGATTCTTGATATTGCTGACCGCATCGTTTATATGGAAGATGGCAAACTAGCGACTGCACCTGAATTAGTAGGGGCAGAATAAAGATTAATTTGGGCAAGTCATAAGGTTTAGATCCCCGACTTCTTGGAAGATACCACTGGCGATTGGTGGGGTATGACCCCTCACATGATAATTTTGCGTTATCCTACGGTATTGTAGGGGCACAATATATTGTGCCCCTATGGTATATTCAGCGTATCGGAGGGGTCAGACCTACTATTGGCCAATGGCATCCGCAGGAGTTGTCGGGGATATGGTAATCCATAGACCACTAATTGTTCCAAATTTAAATAAATATCTCTTAATCTAGTTATTTCCATTGATATTAAGTGCGACTTTCAATATTATCAAACATCTTGCTAGCTTGAGATTGTCTTTGAAGCAGCCAGTTACGTAGAGAAGGGGGCAAGGTGTAAAGATTGACTTGGGTTGACTTGGTGCGCTGAAGTTTCTCTTTTCTGAGCGCTTCCAGGGGGGTTTGAATGGATGCGATCGCTTGTTGTCGAAATTTGAGGTTTGGATTTGCCACCACTTTATGAGCTTTTTCGAGATGAACAATAACGTTATCTAAATCGGAGGTTGAGACTTGACTTGGTTGTTCTTGGACGCTGACACCAATCGCACCTAAAGCATAAGCTACATTGTGACGTACCGATATATCCTCGTCGCTCAAAGTTGCTTGTAAAGCGGGTAGTGATGGTAATGCATTCAAACCAATATTACCTAAAGCCGTAGCCGCAGTTAACCTTACCCAAGTCTCTTTATCTTGCAAAGTTTGAATCAGCGTTGGTACTGCTGATTGTGCGTATTTACCCAGTCGAGTCAATGCGTGGGCTGCATTGTAGCGTGTGGAGGGATTTTGGCTGTGTAAATTAGCAACCAAGCGGGGAACTATTGCTTGTCTGCCGATGGTGGTAAAAGCTTCTGTAGCCTCAACACGAACATTATTGTCTTTATCTTGCATTGCTCGTGATAGGGCATTTAATGCTGGTGTTGCGTCGAGACCCATTTGCGACAATGCTTTGGCAGCATGAACCCGAACTTCAGGTTTGTGGTGTTGTAATGCTGCAATCAATCCTGGAACTGCGGGTTTACCGACTTTTACTAACGATTCAACAGCTTGCTGACGCTGCTGTGGATTGCCTTGGTGTAATTGCTCGATATGCGGTTTTAGATGTAGTGGAATCGGAGATTGCGCCCAAGCGCTAGTAATAAACAATGGTGAACATAATAATATAGTAATTATACGTAATCGCAAAAAAGCTTGCCTTGATGTAGAGCCGTTTCTGAGAATGGATTGGATATTATTAGGTTTCATAAGAAGGGCTAGATTAATGGTTTTCATAGATATATAGAGGCATCTTGGGACATTCAAGTAATTTGAGCGGATAATAAAGCAAATTGTTTCCAATTTAAAGTAAAAGTGATAAAAATCAAGATTTTACGATTACCACAGTCGTTTTATTTCAGATAGCAAGTGCCTGAGAATTTGTTTTGCGATTGCTCTAAGTAGGTCAGCACTAAAAAAACTAACTATGTAACGAAATGTAAAATTCCTGAAACTTTATGAACCGACCTCCTACCGTAATGTAGAAGTATTTGACGACTTGCAAGTAATCGTTGAAACTTAAGTTAATTCATTTTTGCAAAGTGACTTGTTTGACAATCACGTAAATTTTTACTTTTGAAACAGCATAACAGCAATTTCAGTCAGCAACTGAGCCTCTGACATTTGGGTTGTTTGCAATACTTCATCCGAGAGAATAATACTCATATATTTCAAGATTAATGAGGGATTATAAGTACTAGGATAGGCGATCGCACTCCAAAACAAACCGCTCAAAACTAAATGCGATCGCTTCTTCTCAAATTAACATGAGAGCGATGATTCCTAAACTTTTTCAAATTTCGTCTCTCTCAAAATTAGCTACAATATCTCGAATTTCATTGGCGGTAATATCTTCTCGATCGGATTTAGAATAAATTGTTAATAATAAAAGATTTGTCGGTGACTCGATTTGATAAATTAATCTATATCCAGCACTCTTACCTTTTTTAATATTACTATTACGAACCCTCAACTTATAAACAACATACTCTTCACCAACACTCCCAATTCTATCTCCCAAAATATTTCCTTCTTGTAACTGCTCAATAAGCGGTTGAACATCAGAACGAATATTGCGGAATCTCTTAGAAAGTCTGTAAAGCTCCTCTTCAAACTCATGGGAAAAGCTAATAGAAACTGCATGATTATTCTGCATCAATCCTATCCCATAGCTCACTAATCGGTCTAGTTTGCCCTGTTTTTGCTTGATGTAAAGCTCTTCTCAAGCTAGCTTTAATATCCTCAACGGGTGTATCATCAGGGTCAACCTCTTCTGTTTCTTCTGGAACCAACACAATCACCCGTACCTGATGGGGATAAGTTGTTCCTTGAATCGGTTCATCCAAAACTAGGTTTCCCTGCTGGTCAATTTTGCCAGTAACTTCGATCGCCTTCATTTTTATTTACCTTTTTGTTGAATATCTTAACATTCGGTGCCAACTAAACGCGATAGGCAGAGTTTAATGCCTAAGCGCAAAGCGCACGCTACGCGAACGGCATATAGCACTCTCAAACGAATGGCACTAAGTTAAGATGCAGCCCTTGCCATGACTGGTTCCCAGCCTCTGGGCTGGAAACCCATACCGGGAGGCTCTGCCTCCAGTGGCTTGACGAGAGGCAGAGCCTCTCGAAGTCCGTTCCCAGCCTCCGGGCTGGGAACGAGAATACACAAGAGTTTAGACTTATCTTAGTGCCATTCCACTCTCAAACAAATCTTCCAAAACCTACCCCTGTTGCAACCGAAGAAGAGGAAGAAGCATTAGATGAAAAGGGAATGAGTTCCGAAGCAGTTCGCAAGCAAATGGCGCAAAATTTCCAGGCAATTCAAGGCACAATTCGCGCTTACACAGTTTATACCTTGAATGCATTTAAGCAAATGCCGATCGCAAATGCCAATGTAGATAAAGTCACCTTAGAATTTGGGATTGAACTGAGTGGAGAAGCAGGAGTTTCCTATGTGACCAAAGGTACAGCCAAAAGCAATATGAAGATTACCGTCGAATGTTCTTTTCCTAAAAAGGAATTTAAAGATTGAAATAAGTAGGTAGGTATTAAAAAACAAAAATATGTAACGAAATGCAAAACCCTCAAAACCCTCTTTCCTACTCACTATTGCCTACTTTCTACTCCCTAACCCCAATGATATTTTTTCTACCCACCGACTTAGCCTTCATGTTTTTATTTACTCCGACTTTTTCGCTCTTTTTTCAATATATCAAGTGCATTACTAACCGAAACCAAAGCAAATTTAGTTACTTCAAGATTTTGAGATTGTAAAATATCAAAAACTGTCTCCAAATTTAAAATTGCTGGTTCGAGTTCAGATATTGATAACTTATTCGCCTTCTCGTAAAAGTTGACAGCAATAATACCTAAATTTAGCGCCACAGTAATGCGTACCGAAGCATCTTCAGACTTTAAAGCTTCTATCAAAACTGCCATACTCGCTTCAATTTCCAAGCCAATTTTAGTTAAAGCTTTTGCAGCATTAATCCGGACTGAAATATCCGAATCTTCTAATGCTGCAATCAAAATTGGGACTGCAACCTGACCTTTTTCTGTAAAATTACCAAGTGAATCAGCAATAGCAGCACGTACTCGTGCATCGGGATCGGGAAATGAATCAATTAACGCTGAAATTGTTTGACGTTCGTTACCAATATATCCTAGTGCTAAAGCTGCTTTTATGCGTACTCCGGGGTAATTATCTTGCAATGCTGCGACTAAAGCTTCGATTGCATGGTTAGTTTGTTGGGGAATTCGACCTAAAGCTTCAGCAGTATTTGTACGTACCCATTCATCATTATCTTGCAATGTCAAAATCAAGCTTTCGACAGCAAGTTGAGATTTTTCTCGAAAGCAACCAAGGGCAAAAGCAGCCCTTGCGCGAACTTGTTCCGATTTATCTTGCAACGCATTAATTAAAGCTGGAATTGTCAGATTTGGTGAAGCGATTTTGCATAACGATTCAATGACACTTATGCGAGTTTTAATATCCTCATCCTCTAAGGCATTAATCAAAGCTGGAATCGCAATTTCGGCAGCAGTACCAATATTTCCTAAAGCGACAACCGCATTGTAGCGTAATTGCGGGTCTTGTAGAGCAGCTATCAAGGTCGAAACTGCATTCTTAGTATTGTTTTCCATTTGCGATATTCTAACAGCATTGAAGCGAATTTGCGGATTTTGAGCCTGTAATCCTTTTACGAATAGTGCAACAGACAGATTAACAAGATTTTTCATCTAATTTCTTGTCCCCCGACGCTGTAATTTTCATGGTTCTGTATCCCAAAATTGAATCAGTAATTTTGGGTTTGATTTGTTTGACTTTTTCCCTGGTACTTTTTAATGAAGCTCAAAAATCAAAATTTTTAGGTAATAAAACTCAGAACAATCCTGTTTAGACTTACAACTTCACTTGATAGATAATTTTCACTCTTAGAAGTAATACAGTTCTAAAATCTACATTACGGAAAATTTTCAAAATATTTAGTTTCTAATTATAGTTAGTATATTTTTTTGCTCTGTACCAAAAAATACATTTTTAGAAATAAAAGATGTAGATAAGGATTTTAATTAAATTGACAATTTATACATGTAGGGTGCGTTAGCGACAGCGTAACGCACCATTTTCAATTATCGATATGTAACAATTAATCATCCACCATTTTTAATTCTCCATGTGCAACAATTAATTACGCACAATTTTTGATTCTTAGTGTGTGAGATTTCATAAATCACCTTAGAGTATTCCAATTAAAAAAAATATCGTTTGTAGGATAGGCGTCCCGCCTGTCATATAAATACACAAAGACAGGCGAGACGCTTATCCTACGGATCATTTATTTCATAAATCACCCTACGAAATACGAAACCATAAAAAATGGTGCGTTACACTTCGTTAACGCACCCTACACAAACTTTTGATTTAATTATGCGCTATTTGAAACCCTTGTAGAGACGCGATATATCGCGTCTCTACATTATTGAACGGAGTCTAATCTTCTACGGCAACAGTGACTTTTTTGCTGTAATATTCGGGTTTAGCATAGACACTAATGATGCTATTTGCTACTTCAAAAAATGTCCCTTCTTTTTCATCTCCGGAAAATTGTAAATTTGGATACTTAGCAGCAATTTCATCGGCAGTCATTGCTTTAACATCCATTTCATCGGGTAAAAGTCCGGTTGAACCGATGTAAAAAACTAGCGGGGAAATATTGTTACGGTAAACCGTTTCTATATAATTCTCTAACTTGGTACTTGCCGTTGTTAAAGCTGCGACCATTTCCTCTTTACTTACAGTCTTACTACTGCGTTTATCTTCCAATAGTCTGACTAAACTATTTGCACCAACTTTTTGAAGCATTACTGCAACACTTCCGTTATCTTCCAATTCCAGAAAGTCATCAAAAATCGATTTCATAAACACATCAACTTGCGTTATTTTCATGCGAGAAGATATTGATTTGTGACGAAAAGCAATATTTTTATCTCCAGCCATCTCAAAGGTTGCTTTTTGAAATAATTCACCTGTTTCGGTATCGTATGCACGATACATTCTATCGAGGAATTTGTTTGCTGAGTGCAGTTTGCTGAAATTGAGAATGTCTTTGCTGCCGATATCAATTTTATAGCTAATGCGTGTATCAATGGTTCCTGTTGATAAAGCTGTTTTGAGGTCGCTATATTCGTTAGTTGTGGGGAAGTTGAGATAGAGATTTTTGGATAGATAGTGTTTTTTCAATTCCTCCAATTGTTCGGGGAGAAACACATCGGATTCTTGTTTGAGATGTGCAGCAATAATACTTAGCATTACTTTCATGCTGCCAAGTTCGTAAAACAAGCCATCGATACTGTTATATTGCTTGTCGAATGTAACTAACGGTAAGTTTTCAAAATCAATAGTATATTCATTCCGAAAATCAAAAGCTTTTGCAGAAATGACACCTCTAACTTGAAGTACATCAAAGGTTTTCTTATTGCTAATTTTGATTTGAAGCGATTTAATATTAATTTCTCCATCACTAACAATCGTGTAATTGTTAAAAGCATAGAGGTCATTAACCAACAAACCTGCTACTTCGATAATCGGTGTTTTATCTTCAGCTTTAATAAGTCTAACTTGCCGTTTTACAAGCATATTGATAGTGGCAGTATTGCGGTTAATTTCAAACAAACCCATCCCCACATATTCACCAGTATCAATATATTGGGTTGTTAGCCAAGGTTTAATTAAGTTGCCCTCAATATCCCACGAACCCTTTAAGCGCTTAATCCCTTTACGCTGGTAATTATCTTGTAATTCTTTGAGGTTTACAATTAGATTATGACGATGTTCTTCTAATAACTCAATCACTTCTAAAAATGAAATTTGAGTATTATTCTGAACTGCATTTAAAATTGTATGTTCTTGTAGTGCATTTGGGTCAAATAAGGCAATATCTAAATCTTGACTAAAATTGACAATTTCATTATTAGTAAGCGCCTTAAGATTGCGATTACATAATGTTGCATCAAAAGTACTCAGCGCTGCATACTTAGCTGTATTTAAATTACCTTCAGCTAAATTTGCTCTGGCAAAGGTATAAACTGATTCGTGACTTTGCTCAATCGGAACATTTAATTTTACATATTCATCTTGACTTATTTGCTTGTATTTATAGATTGTGCCTCCATCTTGAGAATTAATTCCACACAATCTTAAAATTCCCGAACTACCATTAATTTTTTTAGCATTTATCGAAATAAATACCTGATATTGATAATTTGCGGGAAGTGGTTCTTCAAATGTAAGTGCAGTATTACTAGTTAATAACTTTGAAGTGTTGTAAATCGCATCATAAACGGCTTTAACATCACCAGCTTGGATGCAAACTCCAGAAACAGAATTTGCAATTTTAGCAAGTAATTTAAAGTCAGATGATTGAGAATAAGCAATAGTGTTAATAAAAACATCCATGCTTTTCAACTCTTCGCAAATTCGTTCCAAAGCTCTAGCTTCGCTGCTGGGACTGCTATCATTTGCATATCCGTCGCTATGTAATGTAATTGCTGTTAATTCATTGCTTTTTATCAAGGTTTTTGCTAGCTGCATCGCTTGCGAAATACAGGTTAGATATGTTGCTTTGATTCCTTGAATTTCTTCCAAATATGGTGAATTTTGCTGCATTACTTCCTGAATCGGAACACGTTGAAAATGACAAGTTAAATCATTTTTAGAAGAATAAGAAATTAAAGTGATTACTAATTGAAAGTTGATATATTCGTCGAGCGTTAGCAGTTTAATTAATGTGTCTTTCAATGCTTGAATATCATAGTACATCGAGCCAGAACGGTCGATAATAATAATACTATGAGCCACAGCTTTAGATGTACTATCATTAGATGGTATACTCAACTCATTTCGTTCAACCAAATAATAAGCTTTTTCTTTGCCAGCCAAATTGTAAAGCGTAAATTTAGTTTGATTATTGCTGGTAGATTGGTGCTTGGATTGAGAATTGGCAACATTGTTTTTTACAGCTTGCTTTGCCATTGTTCCACCTTTCTTAGATATATTGATGTGCAGTCATTCGTAGTCCGAAGTCTGAATAATATTGTGCATCAAATGTTATGCCAATTTAAAACCTACTGGCATGTTTAATGCAGATATTCTGTTACGAGGTCAAGATAATTAGATTTAAGAAAGGCACTTACTTGACTACCTTTCCTTTAAACGCTCATATTTATATAGTACAATAGTACTGCAATTTTGTCAAGTTTACCTATGGGAATGCATTCTCAGTATCTGCCATGTTGGGAACTTAGTAACCTACTGCTAACTGCTAACCCGACTAGGCAACAGTAAAGCTGACTGCAACATCAATCTGTAGAAATATGACGATAGCAAGAAACAGTACACCAATAGGTGATGTTTTTTAACTGGGCGAAAATTATATTTTTAATATCCAAAGCGTTCGAGGTGTCAACTAGCTCACAATATCTTATAACTTTGTTCTCATTATTAGGCACAAAAGCCATTGGCTGCCAGTTGCAGCGACTGAATTCCCATCCAATCGTATCAAAAAAGTATCAATCACGACAGCATTTTTTCGACAGCTTGCCAAAATCCGTATAAGTATTTTGAAAGCTGTAGTCAATTACTAAAGTTTCCGAGTAATGTCTTTGCGGATACATTTACGGCAATCGAGATACTATTTAATGTTAAAATATGTAAATATATTATTCAAAAGCTTGACCAAAATATCCAGCTATGCTGGCATCACCTTCAAAGAGGTTAAAACTCCATGACAACCACCGGACAAATTGCACAGTACACCATAGAGTCATTAGTAGAAAGTTTTTTTGAGCAAAGTCAAGGCGACTGGCGGTCGGAGCGACGCTATTTTACGCTTAAGAGTGGTGAAGTTGAAGAAGTTGTAAGTTATATCACTGTCAAGTTTTTGGCAAGAGGCAGCGCAAAACTAATTGAACTTGCCGAAATGCACGAATTAGAAGATAAAACATTATTTACTTGCGGTTCTCAAGTCACGTGGGAAAGTAACTATACTCAGCCCGGACGCAAACCAACGGAAGGTTCGACAATATTCGGTATAAGCAAAAATATATTATTCCGCGATCGCGGTTTTGCTACACCCAAACCCGTCACCGCAGGGTATACCATGCGTGACGACAAAATTATGCACCTGCGAACCGAGTACAACAAGTCAGTTTTTGAAGAAGAGATTAAATTGATTGGTTCGAGTTACCGTACCCGACAAACAATCATTTCCCGTGCAGGGGAAGAAATTATGATTGGTCAATATTTGGAAAAACGTGTGGGAAATTAGCACGTGCCATAACCGCTACTGCGAGAACTACTTATAATTTTTAAAAAACTAATGTTAAGGCATGATAGATATTTAGAATCATAGAATCTATTTTTAGCCTTAACGTATTTTTTTTAACGCAATCGTTGAATTGGTAAACATCATGACTATTAAGCAGCAACCAAATTATTAAGTTGTAATTCACACTGTTGAAAAATATAATTAACGGCATTAAAAAGTTTATCTAGCTCTTGAATAGAGTAATATTTAATATTGAGGCTGAAAAGCTCTGATTCCAGTTTACCAAACTGCCAACGCTCGCCATTGGAAACGATACCAAAAATAACTATTTTCAATTCTTCATTTAGCCTCTGGGCAGCAATCATTTCTGCTAAACATTGTGCCCATCCAGCTTCAAAATTATCTTGTTTAGCTTCCACTAATATCAAATATGGCTTGTCAAATACGACTTTTCCTAAAGACGACCTTCGAGCAAGAATATACTCAGGAAAACCCGATAACTTTGCATCATAGTTAAGAAATTGATGGCTCCATAAAGTAAACTTACTAGTGTAGAGTTTCCAAACTTCTTTTATAACTGGGTATATCAAATTTTCACAAATTGCAAACTCTGAGTTATAAACAACTCCCTCCCGCATCACTAATTCTAAGTCATCTCGGAAGTAATCAGAAATTTGAAATGCAGCCGATCCCATAAAATTTGATTCAGTATAGGTGACTTGAAATTCTTTAAGAACTTCGCTAATAGTTTTGCAACTGCTAAAAGCCATTTTATTTAACGTCCGAAAATTTTGCTTCTACCTC
>JANNFJ010000356.1:0-3270 GCA_031379725.1 Calothrix sp. OTE_75_metabat_31 | reverse complement strand
ACTGACCATTAACTAATGATTTAATATTCTACTAGCGAGATAATTGGCACATCTGGTAAATGCTTACGTCCATCTAAATCACGTAGCTCGATAATAAACCCAAATCCCACCAGTTCGCAGCCAATATTTTGCAGCAGCTTTGCCGTAGCACAAGCGGTTCCACCAGTAGCGATTAAATCGTCTACAATCAATACCCGGTCACCTGGTTGCAAAGCGTCCTGATGGATTTCTAAACAATCCGTACCATACTCTAATTGATATTCAATTGAGTGGACAGCTCCAGGTAGCTTACCCTTTTTGCGAACTGGGATAAAACCAGCCCCTATTTGACAAGCTAGAGGAGTGCCAAAAATGAAGCCTCGTGATTCCATTCCTACCACATAGTCTACCGCCAGGTTTGCCTCCATACATTTTTGTTGAAGCAAATCAATAGTGTAGCGCAGCCCCTTGGCATCGGCTAATAATGTCGTAATATCTCGAAATAAAATGCCAGGTTTGGGAAAATCAGGAATGTCACGAATCAGCGATTTTAAATCCATAGTCTAAATCCATTCTAAATCCATAGAATATATAGGCGCGGGCAATGCGCTTTTGTGGATTGGCTGCCATTGAGGTTAGACATGAAAAAGCGAAGTTTAGAAATGATGTAAAAATGGTTTTGCATCCTTTTGTCGATTACTAGGCAAATTCAAAAAAGCCCGTAAAAGAGGTTATGCATCCTGTAGTCTCGATTCTTCATACCTCGTTACGTGCCTCTAACTTTCAATTTCAGCGTCCCTTTGTATGTGTCAATACCTGAAAAATCGTACACCATAATGTCATACGCTGTGAAAAAGTCACGAGCGTGACCCTACGACATTGACGATTAAACAAATCTACAGGAAGCTAGGGATGGAATTGTATTATTGACAAGGTAGGTTACTCATGCATTAAAAATATTGAATTCAGTATACGGAAATCTTTGAATTGAAACAGTAACTAATGTATATATCAGAGCAGCCCTATTGCTGCCACTAGCGAGTATATTCTTGTTTAGTGACTTATCTTAAATTAGTTTTACTAAAGTATGTTGCAGCCTTTATAAGGAATTTATAATGAATGTCTCTGCCAGTTTAACGCCCTATAACAATAATCCAACACCGCTGAAGTTACCAATGATTTTGGACACTTTACCCGATCCTGCGGTCGAAGGGGAAAGTTGTCCCCGTCGCGCTCGATTACAAATAGACCTAATATTACTGGCTATTGAGGCTCTAGAACTTGGTGGTTCTGAAGCTATCTTGGCATTTGCTGACGAGTTAGACCTGAAAGGAATCGTTAAGGATAGAGTAAATTTGTGGCGAATGCGTAGTAGCAACCCAATGCGAAGGGCGCATATGCGTCGCCCTTTGAGCATTATGGAGGCTAAAGCGTTGGTGGTAATAGCTTGTTATATTGCCCGACGGTTGACGGTCAGCATCCGCCAAATGCTGACTGTGTATCAGCAAATGACCGACAAGCAAATTCCCTTAGAACAAAATTTGCGACTCTCGAATTATCTCGAACGATTTCGAGCGCATTTTAAAAGCCGAATGAATCCTCGACGTTCGGGTGTCCTTGCTTTAACCAATCCCGAAAAATTAGATGAGTTAGCGATTAATTTGCTAGCACAATTATTATTTTGTACTGGTACTGCTGGGATGCAGCGGTTTTGGATTAGCCTTTTTGACGGTGAAGTAGAATGAATATTCAAAGAAAGTATAGTTTACCCAATTGCACGCTGCTTTTAGAAGGCTTAAATGATGCCAGTAAAGCCGCACATTACCAAGATATGCGTCCCGAACTATCGATATTGGTAAATGCAGAATGCTATTTATCGGGTTTTAGTCAACCATTGGTGGGGGGACGAGAATTTTTTGAAAGTTTGGTACGGGCAGTTAGTACCTATGCCCAAGAATTTTTGAGCAATGTACCCAATCCGCTAGCACAAAGCCAAGCCTCGGAAATGGTACATTTGGAAAAAATTGATACCAACCGTCACAGGTTAACGGTAAATACCGAAACTCCTTGGCAAGATGGTGACCAATCGAGTTCGCATTTGGTCAAAGCCCCTGTGGAACTTGAGTTGAATACGGTACAGCTATTCGATTTGGTCGAAGCTGTTGACCAATTTTTTGCTGATAGCCAAACCCTCCCAGAGCTTTCACTTGGACTTCAACCCGTTTCTCGACGCTATGGTGTTAAAAACCAAGCTTTAATGAAGCAAGCTGTACCAGCAACACTAGGCTTATCGAGCCTAGCGGCAGCTGCACTTGCGTTTAGTTTGATTCCAGTCCCACAAAGAGCGCAACCACAAGCTGAGTCGGTTTCTTCAGCCATTGCCACAAATACCAGTGCGACACCATCGGCACCAGTTAGCCCAGTTGCCGAGACTCCTAACCCAGCTACATCTCCAATTGCGGCTGTTGCCCCTACTCCAATCCCAACAACTAATGCAATTGCGACACCTGCACCTGGGGGAGTTTCAGCAGATATCGAAAAACTTCTAGCGACAGTTCCGGAAATTACCGATCCGTCACAACTGCGAGCATTAAACCGCCAAGTTTACAATCAAATTAACCCAGCTTGGGCAAATCGCAACACTTTGACTGAGGATGTTGTTTATCGCCTTGGTGTGGCTGCGGATGGGGCAATTGTCGGGTATAAACCCGTAAATAAAGGTGCAAATGAGATTGTTGATAAAACACCTTTGCCGAACTTGCTTTACAATCCTGCGACTAGGGGACCAATTACTAAAGAACCAATTGGTCAGTTTCGGGTAGTTTTTACAACTGACGGTGTGTTACAAGTCAGTCCTTGGTTGGGATACTCTGCAACTCCCCACGTAGTTGGAGAAAAAATCGCCGATGGCAGCCAGGTCAAAGATTTAAATCAAAAACTTTACGATACAGTTCGCAAAAATTGGAGTGGAACTCCATCATTTAAAAGCGATTTAAAGTATCGGGTAGCGGTAAACAAAGAAGGTCGAATTGCTGACTACGAACCGCTGAACCAAGTTGCATTTGACTATTTCAGCCAAACTCCACTACCCAAGATGTTCCAAGAAATCTACGGGTCAAATGTGGCTGCACCTAACAGTAAAGAAGCATTAGCTCACTATGAAGTTGTATTCAAGCCAAATGGTTCTTTAGAAGTTCAACCTTGGCAGGGATATCGGTAATTGAGGGAGTGGGGAGTAGGGAGGTAGTGCGAGCATCTTGCTCGCTTTATATATTATGCGAGCAAGATGCT
>JANNFJ010000352.1:0-2966 GCA_031379725.1 Calothrix sp. OTE_75_metabat_31 | reverse complement strand
TCAGTCTGTACGGGTTCGCGTCGCAGTAGGTCTTCGATGCGGACATCGCGGATACTTTCTACACGAACGCGACCGTTGAGAATTTCGTGGATTCCCGGTAGAGTGCTAGTCTGAACACCATGCAATGAACAAATGTCAACTATCTCGCGGATGACTTCTCCGCCAACCGCTGGCATGGCAATAATTACTTTACAGACATGTAGGTTCCTAACTACATCAGGAATCGAATTGCGATCGCCGACTACATGAATTCCTCGCATTCGCAGGTTGAGTTTTTGGGGATCGTCATCAATGAATGCGACTGGATGCAAACCAAGCTGCGGACTGCGCTGCATTTCTTGCACGAGAGCAACTCCTGCACTCCCTGCACCAACTATTAACACGCGCTCATGCGAACAATCAACTGTACGTCGCTGTTTAATCCGTTCGATGAGTCGAAAGCTAAATCTAGAACCACCGATAAATACAAATGATAGTAATCCATCAATGAACAGCAGCGATCGCGGAATCTCATCTACAACCACTGGCAAAGTATACCTAAGAATATCAAATGCAATTGTTTGAACAACTACCGCAGCTGCCGTCAGTACACCGACATACATTAATTCTTCAATGCTGGCATATCGCCAATAGCGCCGATAAAATCCGAAACTCCAAAATACGCTTAACTTAATTATGACAAATAGAACTGTGGCGATCGCTAAATCGGAAGCATACGGCTCAACGATAAGACTACCATCCAAACGTAGAATCAGCGCTAATAACGGTATAACGGAAAAAATCGCTATATCGAAAACAAATAAGTGACGATTTCGCAACTTGAGTAACTTACTCGAAACACCGTTCAGAATTTTCTGAACCAACCAGTGAGAAACGAAGAATAATAAGTTCATACCCGTCAAACCCTCCAGGGTAATCCACTAAGCATCTCACTTGGGTATACAAATCCAAGCTCAAAGCATATAAGTACAGTTAATCAACAAAGCCTAACAACGTTTATATATCTGAAAACGTCATGAAATATCAACTAAACAATGTTTACAGTCGGCTACAAATATATGTCCATACATCTAACTGACTGTTGACCTAACTAAACCAGTCAAAAATTAGATGCGCGATCGCCGATAGACTATAATCAACGACACCAATCAAATGATTAAGTCATTGAGTCGGCAAACAATACTTGAGACTGCGAGTTGATTGGAAACACTAAAATTAATTTCTGTTGCTAGGGTCAAAAATTGTGTTCAAGACCCAATTTTTTGCTTTTCAGCCCCACTTCACTCAAGCAATAGTTAAATATCTAATTTTGTAACAATTGCTTCAAACAATTCATCGATTATCAACGACTATTATCGAAAGGTAGATTTCAGAAAACGCAACACCCGCGATGGCTTTGGATCCGAATGCCCACAAACCGCATTAATGCTTTTAAGAGCAATTTTGTGCGAGCTTTACGATAATCTGCCTGTGAGGAATGTAGAATAAACATAAGTAAATGCACCCTTTGAAATAAAACTTTTTTAAGCCATCATGTCTCAAATATCTACCTTATGATTTTTTAAGTTTGTAATAAATAGCCACGAATATTACAGATGTTACAAGTAAGATGCTCGGAGACAGTACTAATTTACAGTCAATAAGACGTCTGTGTCACGAACATCTCATATATAAATGACTGTTTTAACTTTTGTACTTCTATATGTTTTTTTTAGCAGTTTTAATTAAGCTAGTTGTGCCAATTTGGCAGAACTTTGATGCGAGATTAGAATAACCTTTGTCATAAAATGTAATGCTTTAGCAGTCAATGTAAAAATAAATGCCATGACTGCTAGGCACTGAAATTTGACTATTTAGTTATTGTACCAGCCAGGGGATCTCCTTTTTTTCTCGCTAGAAGCAATAATATTTTTGTGTAATTTCCGATTATACTTTTGCTTCCAATGACTTTAATAACTCAGTATTCACACCCGACTCACGAGTGAGAGCAATTTTCCCAGTCCGGGAAATTTCGCGTAGACCAAATTTTTGCAGCACTTGTACAATCGCTACCATTTTACCGGGGTCGCCCACAACTTCGAGAGTTAGCGAATCTTCGGCTACATCTACAACTCGTGCGCGGAATATTTGCGCGAGTTCGACAATTTCAGCACGGTTGCTACTGGTTGCATTAACTTTGAGCAACATTAATTCGCGTTCAACGCAGGGAGTTTCGGTGATGTCCTGCACTTTGAGAACGTTGATCAGCTTATAGAGTTGCTTAGTAAGTTGCTCGATAATGCGGTCATCACCAGGCACAACCATCGTAATTCGAGAAATACCCGGTTGTTCAGCAGGCCCAACGGCGAGACTTTCGATATTAAAGCCACGACGAGCAAATAATCCAGCGATACGGGAGAGAACTCCAGCTTCATCTTCAACAAGGACGGACAGGGTGTGTTTCATGGGGAACAAAAATAGGGGCAGGGAGGTTATCTATAAAAAATGCAGTCGTTCGTTTTATTAATGAGGGGTAAGTCGTGAGGGACAGATCCCAACTTATCAAAGGATGCTAAGGGCATCATCCCTGAATTGAATGATTTTTTTGTGACCCCACAGAATTATCGGGGCACGATGCCTAACTGCCCCTACGCTATATTCGACGCAATTGAGGTGTAACGCCCTCGATTCACGTTGTATCTTCAACAAGTCGGCGAGCCTAGCAACCCCTCCCTACTTTTGACATGAACTACTAAGGGAACACCAGAAAATAAATTATCCCAAATTTCAAATTAACTTGTAGGGGCGCAAGGCATTGCGCCCTCATGAGCATTGCGTCCTCATAATGGGATATTTTTTTAATTGGAAGTCCCTAAGTTGCATTTCCTGATAAAAAACCTAGAAAATTATTTTAAACTTAAATTTGTACCAAAAAATAGGGAGTGTGAAGTAGAAAAAAGAAATTAATTATTTTTACTTGTACTTTT
>JANNFJ010000748.1:0-2207 GCA_031379725.1 Calothrix sp. OTE_75_metabat_31 | reverse complement strand
TAAAGGACGCTACAACGTTCGACACTTCCAAATCGGTTCGATAATCTTAGCTTTGATGGTATCAGGCTCGATTGCAGCGATGGTCGTTACTTATATCAATAATGGTAAGCTATTCGTGGGTTCCCACCTAATCGCGGGATTGAGCATGACAACTATTATCGCCTTTTCGGCTGCTCTGTCCCCCTATATGCAAAAAGGTGCCAATTGGGCACGAATGACACATATTTTATTAAATTTTACGCTGTTGGGTTTATTTACCTGGCAAGCTATTACTGGGGTACAAATTGTCCAAAAGATTTTGAGTCAAGCTTAGTTATTGGTCAGTGGTTATTGGTCAGTAGTTAGTGGTCAGTAGCTAGTGGTCATTCGTTATTGGTTGGTAGTCAGTGATATTTATAACTAAACAAAGGACAACTGACCACTGACAATTAACAACTGACAACTAACCATTGACCACTGACTGCTAACCATTGACAAATTAGCATTTTTTAGGAAAAGGTATACCCATCGAGGAATGAAAATCTTCTTGGACTTTGCGTGTTAAACGGCGGGAGATTTGACGGACAATTTGATTGAGTAGGCGATCGCCTGTTGATTGAATCAAAGACTTGGGCAAGCGTTGAATAAACCTGGGAAAATGAATATAAACCGTCAAATCGAGTTCCCATTCGACTCCCGTTATTTCTTGCCTATCTGTAGAAAAATCTTCCTTGGGATTCTCGACTAATTGGAGTGAAGCGCGATAGTCTACATCATAACCAGGTGGGGTGTAGTCGGGAATGGGTATCGTGCGGATGCGATATATACCTTCATCAGGTGGTACAAGTTCCAAACCTATCTTTGGCTCGACTTCGTACCCAAACGAACCAAAACGACCAATTCCCACATCATAACCATTTTCGCCTAAAGGTTGAACCTTCATAGGCTCGGCACAACGGGTAAACCAGGCTTTGTGACTGTTTAAATACTCTGACACAATCTCGGCAGAAGCAAACAAATCCATGCGATCGCTATAATGTCCGCAAAATTGAGCGGGTGTACCCTCTTTGGTGTCGCAAAGCACATCTTCCGCATCGATTAGGCCAGAACTCATACCGAAAACGGCTTCGTCCGATTGTTTAAATTTTGGTTTTAATGTTTGGTATTCTTGGTCTTTTGAAAGCATAATGCGTTCCTGTGTACTTTGTTTACCTTAAATAGATGATTCCCATCCAAAGATGACGTTTTACGATAACTTGCTATTTTTATCTAAACCTTAATAAACATGTAATAAATTTCATCAAATCTCTACAATAAAGAACATTAAGACAAAACCCACTAATTATCTAGGATAACGTTTATTATGAAAGCGTTTGTAGCAGGGGCAACAGGGGAAACAGGTCGTCGCATCGTCCAAGAACTAATAGCGCGAAATATCCCGGTACGGGCATTAGTCCGTGATATTAACAAAGCTAGAGGTATTTTACCTGCGACTGCCGAGTTGGTACAGGGAGACGTTTTGGAACCCGCAACCCTGGCAGCAGCAATAGGAGATAGTACTGTAGTTTTGTGCGCTACTGGTGCAAAACCGAGTTTTGACCCCACCGGACCTTACAAGGTCGATTTTGAAGGCACAAAAAATTTAGTTGACGCAGCTAAAGTCAAGGGAATTCAGCAGTTTGTATTTGTTTCGTCGTTATGCACCTCGCAATTGTTCCACCCCCTCAACCTGTTTTGGTTGATTTTGGTTTGGAAAAAGCAAGCTGAAGAATACCTCCAAAAAAGCGGCTTGACTTATACCATTGTGCGTCCAGGTGGGTTAAAAAATGAAGATAACTCGGATGCAATTGTCATGCAAAGTGCCGATACATTATTTGATGGCAGCATTCCCCGGCAAAAAGTTGCGACTGTTTGCGTCGAAGCGTTATCAGAATCCTCTGCACGCAATAAAGTTGTAGAAATTGTCGCCAAATCCGAAGCCCCAATCAAAAGATTCAGCGATTTGTTCGCAAACGTGGCATAACCCAGCGTGCCGATACCGTAATAACGTAATGACGTAATGACGTAATACCGTAGGGGCGGGTTCACTAGAGATACAATTCACACACGCAAAATACATATAAACCCGCCCCACCCCATCGAAAAAAAATCCAAACCCCCCCCCAACGAAAAAAAAACCAAACCCCCCCCCCAAGAAAAAAAAAACAAAACCCCCCCCAAAGAAAAAA
>JANNFJ010000309.1:0-2828 GCA_031379725.1 Calothrix sp. OTE_75_metabat_31 | reverse complement strand
AGAGGTGGGGAAAAAGGAATGTGGGGTAAGCCTTTGAGCTTAAGTTGACACCAATGCATCTTGCCTGTCTTATAACCAGACAGGCAAGATGCCTATCCTACGAGTTATTTATATAAATTCGTAGGATAGGCATCTTGCCTGTCTGGTTATAAGACAGGCAAGATGCATTGGTGTCAACTTAAGCTCAAAGGCTTACCCCACATTCCTTTTTCCCCACCTCTAACACCTATGTATGTTAGCCATCCATGCCCCAATACTGCGTAGGTTAAGAAGTTTTCCCAAAATAGATCCACCATTATCCCCCGATAAGTTGGGGGACTTTGTAAGGCTTTTAGCCCCCCAACTTATCGCTCTTGTTGGGGGGATCTAAAGCAAAACCTACGCAGTATTGATCCATGCCCCATAATCTCATCAACCACCTAAAAATCGGATTTTGTATTTTAAATTGACCCAAGGGCATGATAAATATATCCTTGGTTTATATAAACTTTACTTATAGCTTTCATGTAAATATCGAATATTAAATTTTATTTAAGTAAAAATACTTACTCAAGAATTGTGATATTATATGGACGATTAAATTTCATGAATATGAAATTTGCTGAAAAACTCTCAAACCAGACTCAGAATTAGATTATATTTGCCAAATTATGGTTTATGTTCTATCCAACTCAGCAGTATAAAATGAATTAATTTAATACTAAATTGATTTATTTTTCGATATTTAGAAACATTTCGTTAAAAGTAGTTGTAGATAGTAACAGGTTTATACTATAGAATTTCTCTATAGCTGATTTTATTCAAGGTAATATTGCCAGCAGCATAGATAACCGGGATGACTGCCTCCTCTCCAAGTTTACCCTGCGTCCAAAATATAGCTTTAGTATTAGTTTGAATAGTACAAGCCGGAGAACAAAAATTGTTATAACCAATTTAATTTAGAATTTAAAAAACTCTAACAAATTGCATTTCCAATTTGTTAGTTTTTAGCATCTTTATCTATTTTGATTTATAACCAATAAAAATATGATTTGTACCACAAACAAAACAAATTACGATAATTTTACATCTTCCTTAGTGATGAACGAACCAAATCATTTTCCCCATAGAAAGTTCACCCTTGACTCTCAACCATAGGCAGAGTACGCGAGAAACCTAAAGAAATTAGCATAATAGGTGAGAGGAGGCTAAGTGAGAAAATATGGACAAATTTACACAGCAAATTGAAACGGCACGAAAGCGGACACAAATCCTCAACGACCATTTTATGGAAATACCCGGCGAACAACAAGGTTTGCTAACACAAGTTTTTGAGGAAATGAATGTCGCTATCGAGGAATTACAGGTAGCAGAGGAAGAATTGCGGCAACAAAACGAGCAGTTAGCATCTGCCTACAGCTTAGTCGAGGAAGAACGGCAGCGTTATCAAGAGTTGTTTGACTACGCACCCGATTGCTATTTTGTAACCGATGTCGATGGCAAAATCTTAGAGGCAAACCGCACCGCTGCTAATTTATTTCAAATTCAGCAAAAATATTTAAAAGGTAAACCATTAATCAACTTTGTTCCCGAACAACATCGACGCAGTTTTCGTACCCAACTATTACAATTGCGTGAGATAGAGACATTGCAAGAATGGGAAATTCAATTAGAAACCCGACAAGGTGATTGTTTTGATGCGGCAATCAGTGTAACTACGGTGAACGATGTCACACCCTCACCCAAATGGCGTTGGCTAGTGCGCGATATCACTGCCCGCAAACAAGTAGAAGCCCAACTGCAATCGATTCAAAGCGAAAATTTGCAACTCCAAGAAACGTCACTACTAAAATCGCAATTTTTAGCGATGGTATCGCACGAACTTCGTACCCCCATGCACGCGATTTTGGGGTTTGCCCAATTACTTCTGCGACAACCTTACCAGCAATCCTCGCAGTTACAGAATATGGTAGAGCGGATTCTGAGCAATGCACGGCATTTATTGGCATTAATTGAAAATATCCTTGATTTTTCGGCTTTAGAAGCAGGCCGATTAAACTTAAAATTACAACCATTTGACTTAGTTGAACGAGTTGCAGCTACTATCGAAGAGTTACGACCGCTTGCTCAACAAAAACATTTATTTTTAAATATAAAAACCGAATTATATAACCGGATAGTAATTAACGATCGCGATCGCGTTCGTCAAATCATCGTAAATTTGCTTTCTAATGCCATTAAATTTACTGACAGTGGTAGCGTACTCGTCGAAATCCAACAAACACCAGAAAACCGCATATTAATAGTACTTACAGATACAGGTATTGGCATTGCCCCAAAGGATTTAAAAAACATTTTCCAAGAATTTCGACAAGTCAACCAATCCTTTACCCGCAAGCAGGGGGGTACAGGTTTAGGACTTAGTATTGTTGATAAACTAGTGCGACTAATGGAAGGAACCATTACCGTTGAAAGTAAATTAGGTGAAGGTTCTGTTTTTCGAGTTGAATTACCGAGGGAAGTCGGGAGTAGGGATTAGGAGAGGGGGAAGACAGGGAGGACAAGGGAGAGGGGGGAGATAGGGAGGACAAGGGAGAGGGGGAAGATAGGGAGGACAAGGGAGAGGGGGAAGATAGGGAGGACAAGGGAGAGGGGGAAGATAGGGAGAACAAGGGAGAGGGGGAAAAACATTGCTTAATCATCTTCCTTGTCCCCCTCGTCCCCCACGTCCCCCATGTCCCCCACGTCCCGCGACTCCCACCATTCCCCAACACTCAAAATAGCCCAAAGCCATACCCCATTTTAGATAAATTACAGTTAATGGGCCAAAATTTGTTTTTTGGTGATTG
>JANNFJ010000289.1:0-2800 GCA_031379725.1 Calothrix sp. OTE_75_metabat_31 | reverse complement strand
AGTTTGAACTTCCTGACGCAGAGTATTAACTCCTTCGCTAGTATTAGTCATATTCATCTCGGCTCGTTCTGCCAATTTAGTAATATTATTCGCCAATGATGGAGGGAGTTTATCAATTAATTTTTCTAAATTTTGGAGCGTTTCATTATCTTTATCTTTGAGTGCGGTATTTAATTCTTGATAAATATCAGTTCCCCGCTTAACTGCTTGGGCAACTTCTCTAACATTTGGTTTTAATCCAGCTAAAGATATAGTACTTTCTACATTAGCAAACGAGTTATTTCTTAAAAATTGTAACCGTTGCGACGCTTTACTTATTAACTCATTATTTGGCGAATTTGCAGAAAACGATTCAATATATCTATCAAGACTTGCAGTCATACGATTAACGCTTTCGTTTAAGTTAGACCTATTTTGTTGTAAATTCCAGATAACCTGTTCAAAATTAGCTTGTAACTCAGAATAACCTTGATAAGCAAAATTAAAAAAGTCTGCAAATTCTTCATTATCTCCAAGCTGTTCTTGCAATCCGAAAATGACATTCTCTATTTCACCTAAACGCTCATTTTTAAATTTATCTAACCTGGATTCAGAAAGTCTTTGAGATAACATTGGAACCTGTAATGTTTCCATCAAAGTTGTGGCAAAAACATTCGAGGGAATATACGACGGTCCGCTACGTCTGTCTCCACCAAATACCGTTTCCGATTTATCATTTAAAGCAGTATTTCTGCCAACCGAACGGTATAAAGTAGCTATAGCCCAAGTGGCACGACGTGGAATATTAGAAACAACACCTTTTGCCTGCTGATTGATACTTTTAATTAGTGGATTACTATATATTTGATTAGCAAGTTGCATTACTTTAGCTTCGTCATAATTTTGAGCATCACCTGCCAAAAAAACTTCAATTGATTTTCGTAAATGTTCAGCACGCCATTGAAAAACTGTTGCAAGTAATTCCTGAATTTCTGACGCTAATAAGCTTAAAATTAAGTAGATAAATATTAGTCCGATAGCTACATCTAAAATAAATGGTAAATTCATAGTATCTCCTCCTATACAGTTAAGTAATTCGTAATTATTTTGCTACTCTTAATGATTTTTATAGCAATCCTAAAACCTCAGCGAAATGCTCTCCCTAACTCTTTCTCTGTGTTCTCTGCGCCTCTGTGGTATGAAAAAATTTACGATTTGTCAAAAAACATTCTTACCGATTCTTAAAAGTTGAGGTAATTTAAAGTTTGGGGGTGATGAAAACACCCGTTGTTACCAAATAGCAACATGTTTATACTTCCAAGCGTCAAAACAACCAATTGAACCTGCAAGCAAACTCACCATCCTATACCATGCAAGAAAGAAGTTTTATATGGGGTCATCTAGAAAAACAATATCGGGCTTTTGCAAAACGGTTGGATTGGATATGGGTGATTGTACTGCTAATAGCAGCAGTAATAATTTTTACCATAAACTTGGGAGACTTGCCGCTGCGGGATTGGGACGAGGGTACTGTAGCACAAGTTGCACGTGAAATATCCCGTGCAAAATATGGTTCGTTGCGCTGGCTTTATCCAACATTAGGGGGTGAAGCATATCATAATAAGCCCCCTCTGTTACATATACTGATTGCTTGGATGTATTCGTTATTTGGGGTACATGAGTGGACAGCGCGTTTGCCTGGAGCGATTTTAACCGCGATTTCAGTACCATTGTTGTATTGTATCGGACGCGAGATTTTCCATCAACGTTCTAGCGCGGTTTACAGTGCTATGGTTTACGTGACGATGTTGCCTGTAGTGCGGCACGGACGCTTGGCAATGTTAGATGGGGCATCAGTATGCTTTTTTATGGTGATGATGTTGTGCGGCTTGCGATCGCGTCGTAATCTCCGTTATTGTCTTGGTATTGGGATTGGATTTGGTTTGATTTGCTTGACTAAAGGAATGTTGGGAGTTTTGCTCGGTGCGATCGCATTCGCGTTTCTATTTTGGGATACTCCCCGACTCCTCACCAATCGCTACATGTGGATAGGTATTACGATCGGGATGATACCTGTAGGTCTATGGTATGGTGCCCAATGGCAGCACTATGGTAGTAATTTTACTAACGTCGGCATGGTCGATCAATCCCTCAGCCGCATCTGGAAACCAGTTGAAGGCCATTCACAACCACCCTGGTATTATTTACTCGAAATTATTAAATATACACATCCTTGGCTGTTATTTTTACCTGCGAGTTTGCGGCTAACTTGGGAAAATCGTAACCTTAGTTGGGCAAAATTAGTAATTGTCTGGAGTTGCCTTTATCTGGTTTCGATTACTTTCATGGGAACCAAACTACCTTGGTACGTTTTTCCAATTTACCCAAGTTTAGCCCTTGCATTGGGTGCCAAATTTGCCCAAATCGAAAATATACCTGGTAAGTCGGCATACTCTCGCGTCTGGGTAACTGGGTTAGGCATCCTCACAGCGGCTACAACGGCTGGTAGTATTTATTTTAGCCTCGCCAAACCACCGCAACCGGATTTACAACTCATATTTGCTGCTGCTGCCGTGACAATGGCACTAGCGACTATTTTGGCAGAACGTGGTGACAACCAATTTTTGAAAGTGCTGCTTTGGGGAACTTATGTTTCGCTGCTGCTATTTGTAAAATCAAATTACTGGGTTTGGGAAATTAATGAAAATTACCCCGTTAAACCTGTAGCAGCGATGATTCAACGGGTAAATATCCCTGGAAATAAGATATATACCTTTTCACCCCATCATCGCCCATCCTTAGATTTTTATAGCGATCGCAC
>JANNFJ010000234.1:0-4853 GCA_031379725.1 Calothrix sp. OTE_75_metabat_31 | reverse complement strand
AAATACTAATTAATAACCTTTACATCATTCTAGAGTAGAAACTGCAGTATCATACTTTTGAAAGATTATTTCAAATCATAAGTTGTTTATTTCAATTGCATTATCGAAAATTTTTGTAAAATTAGCTATACTGGAAGCCGTTAGCTATTAGCCAAAAGCTAACCACTAACTGCTAATAGCCATTTTAAAAGTTTAATTTTTATCCGTTCTTAGTATATCTTGATTTAAAGGAATAAGTATCCATGTCTATTTTCATATTTTTTGGTTAAAGATAGTCGATAGGGTTAAAAACCCGGTATTTTTAAAATACCGGGTTTCTAATTATCTCTAATTTTTTTCCTAAAGCGAAATAAGTTTATTTTATAAAGTCACATATTCTTGTAGTTTTACTAACTTATTTAAACTTATACCTTTGACTCTTTGCAAATCTTTCAATGATGTAAACTGTTTTTGCTGACGGGCAACTATAATTCGTTGGGCCATTTTTTTACCAATACCAGGAAGGGTTTCGATTTCTGCAAGAGTTGCTGTATTTAGGTTGACTTTGAGAAGTGGTTTATTCTCGATTGTTGAAGGCGCTTTGATGACTGAACATTGTTTTTGTTGCGCTGCAATTTTTTGTTGATACTTCTGGGGTAAACCGGGTTGTGAATTTTGATAAAGTCTTTCAAATTCACGAGTATAATGAGCAGCAATTAGAGGATTGTCAACAACCACAACTGTTTCATCATTACCAAAATTCGCAGATTCTGACCAATTATGCGAACCTGTAATTACTATTTGCTTATCAATAACTCCAAATTTATGATGTAGTAAATCACCTTTGGGTAGTGTCGTAACAGCAACTGTAGTAATCGGATTTTGCCAAGGTTTATTATCGACTTCATATCTACATTTGTCGCTAATCGCTAAACCCATTAAATCCAAACCTTCACTGTAAGGACGGTATGCAAAACTTTTTTCGAGAATAGCGCGAATTTTGACGTTTTGTTGGTGTCGAATATTTAGAACATTCGCAAATCGTTGTTCGGAAAAAACGAATAATGCCATATCTACAGATTTACTCGCAGTTTCTAAGGTCTGATTAATCAATCCGTTACTACTATTAATCCAAGGTTGTGTAGGGGAAGTTGGTGAAAAGTGAATCGTAATTTTACTGTCGCCTAATTTAATTATTTTTGGTGGACGGATAGGTTTTTTGATGCCAAATTTTTGATTCTGATTTTTTTGTAACCCATTCCCCCACATCAAATTAAATTCTTCTGCAAATACTGTGGCAACTTCCGGACTATCTATTTTCAATAAGTTGTTAGCATTACCTGTTGTTTTCGGATTATCAAAGTCACCATGTATATCAGAAGTTGTAAAATTTGCTGATGTCACAATTACAAACCGATTATCGACAATCACAAACTTATGGTGCATCAAGTCACTACCTCGACTTCCATCGAATGTATCATCGAGTTTGGGAACTTTGGCATTGTTGAGAATAATTAAAGCATCCCGCTGCTTAATTTCATCATTACTCAGATTTTTATCTTTATTAATATCAACAAAATCAAAATACTCTTTATACTTACCACGTTCTCTAGGTTTAAATTTTGCCACCTCTCGAAGTGAAAAACTACTCCAAGGACGGTTGTAAGTATTTTCGACAATGACTCGGACTTTTATCCCAGCTTTTTGCTTATCGGCTAATATTTGCGCTACTTTCGGTAAGCGAAATTCTTGTACTGCGACATCAACCGATGATTTAGCTACAGTTATTGTATCTACTATCTGCTTTTCTAAATCATCCCCAAGACGTTTTTGATGACGATATGGCTCTTGGTATTCTGAAGTCTGGGAATGATTAAAATAAACTTGGATTAGAGGGTCTTGCGGCAAAGGTTGTAAACCTTGTAACTGAGGTTTATTTTTTTGGCAACTAGTTAGGGTTAGAATCAGAATAAATGAGTAATAATACCTTTTGATGGAGACAGAATGCACGGCTTTGAACTTAAAGTAAAATCTGGGTGGACAGGTTTATAATTCCCAAAATTGTGCATAAAAGTTCCATACAGTGGAAAATAGTTATTGGGGAAGTGGGTTGGATTGAAAAACGTTCTTCCTTTGTGTCCTTTGTGCCCTTCGTGGTTAAAAAAACTTATTTATTGAACCACAAAGAACACAAAGGACACGAAGGGGGGAAAATACTTTGAGACAAGGTTTTACCTACTTTGACAGAGGTAGGGTAAAGCAGTCTTTATTCATTCCCCCTAACTACTGTGTTTTTAGATTAAAATAATATGCAAATTTATCTCGACTATAGTGCAACTACTCCAACTCGTACAGAAGTTCAAGCACTTATCCAATCTACCCTCGCGCAACAGTGGGGCAATCCCTCTAGCTTGCACGAATGGGGTCAACGGGCTGCTACAGTTATGGAAACAGCACGCATCCAAGTTGCTAATTTAATTAATGCATCTACACCCGAATCGATTATTTTTACCAGTGGTGGCACTGAAGCTGATAATCTGGCAATCATGGGCGTAGCTAGATTATACTGCCAACCTCAACATCTAA
Source organism: Calothrix sp. OTE_75_metabat_31 (assembly GCA_031379725.1). Lineage (GTDB taxonomy): Bacteria > Cyanobacteriota > Cyanobacteriia > Cyanobacteriales > Nostocaceae > JANNFJ01. Next base: position 2,288 of record JANNFJ010000234.1, on the reverse strand, counting down.
TTATTTCCAGCGTCGAACATTCCGCTATTTCTGAACCTGTTAGAATTTTAGAACTTTGGGGGTGGGAAGTTACTCGGTTGGGTGTTGATGCGAAGGGTCGAGTTAACCCCCAAGATTTGGCAGATGCGATTCGAGATAATACTGTTTTAGTATCGATAATTTTTGGACAAAGCGAAATTGGTACCGTGCAACCAATTGCCGAATTAGGTAAAATTTGCCGCCAACGCGGAGTACTATTTCATACTGATGCAGTTCAAGTCGCAGGACGCTTACCCATTGATGTCGAAGCTTTGGCTGTAGATTTACTGAGTCTATCAAGTCATAAAATATACGGATGTCAAGGAACTGGAGCATTGTACCTGCGTCCCGGTGTCGAATTAATGCCCTTACTATTAGGTGGCGGGCAAGAAATGCGATCGCGTTCAGGAACCCAAGCAGTTGCGATGATTGCTGGTTTTGGATTAGCGGCACAATTAGCCGCAACCGAAATGACAACGGAAACACCCAGACTAATGGAATTACGCGATCGCTTATTTTCGCATCTAAGCGACATTCCCGGTCTAGTTACCACCGGAGATTTACACCAGCGTTTACCCCATCATGTTAGCGTCTGTTTCACATCTACCGATAGACAGAAAATAAACAGTCGAAACTTAGTTAGACAAATGAATCAAGCCGGAATCGGCATAAGTGCAGGTTCAGCCTGTAATAGTGGCAAGCTTACACCCAGTCCCATACTCCTAACAATGGGCTACTCCGACTCAGCAGCAACATCAGGTGTACGGATGACATTAGGAAAAGACACCACACAAGAAGATATTGATTGGACTGCTTACGTATTCAAGCAAATCTTAGCAAGGTTGTAAAAAGCACCGTCAATTTAACTCCATAAAGCAAAAACCTAAAGTAGTTCATCATACAAGTGCTTGCCACAACCCAAAAACCCTCCCTACCCTCTTAACTCCATATCCTCTAAGTCTTTGTAGTTCGTTAAATCATTTTATTTGATATATTTCTCAAAATTTTCATGGTTCTGTGTAATCCCTGATACTTGCTAAATTAAATATAAAGTTTTAATAAAAGGGTTTTTTTTGTTTTATAATGGTAACAATTAACACGAAAAAGCTGCCCCTCTAGCCGAGTAAGCAGCCCTCATTTATGATGTATTCAAGTTCAGGATATCAAATCTAAGCTAGAAGAAAAGTATTAAAATTTGGGTTTTTTTAATCTAAGATTGCCACTTTCTAAAGCTCTAAATCCCTATAACCCTTATGTAGTCTCACTTTTAGTTTTTGTAACGTCGAAAATCGTAAAAAGCTGATTGGGGTTAGATTTCAGCCCATAATGGTTAGTTTTTTGGGCTAAATTCAATACTTTCAACTATTTTTGGCATTTGATACATTTATTAACATTGTGAATTTTTTAGCAGCGCTTATATTGCATCCCTGGCAATTGCGACACCAAACCCATCAGTTCGAGTTCCAATAATGCACCCAAAACCAAGCCGGGAGCTATACTAGTCTTTTGAACAACTACATCTATTGCAGTAGGTTCAAAAGAAACAGCATCGATGACTTGCTGAAGTTGGGGTGATAACTGCGGTTTATTTAGCTGTACGGGTAATTCCACTGCGTCAAACTGCGGAATTGCACCAAGCATCTTGAGTAACTCGTCGAGTTCCCTAACAATAGGTGTAGCACCTTGAGCAAGCAATCTCAAACAACCTTGCGATCGCAAATCGTCGAGTCTTCCTGGAAGTGCATAAACATCACGTCCAAACTCATTAGCATAAGTAGCAGTAATCAACGCACCCGACTTTAAAGGCGCTTCCATCACCAACACAGCACGACTTAAACCAGCAATAATGCGGTTACGACGGGGAAAATGGGTACGGTCGGGAGGTGTTTTACTAGGATATTCGCTAATAACCAAACCTTGGTGTAAAATTTGCTCGTAGAGTTTTTGATTCTTGGCTGGGTAGATAATATCGACACCAGTACCCACCACAGCAATAGTACGTCCACCCGCACTAATTGCAGTAGCATGACTCTCGGTATCAATACCCTCAGCTAACCCCGAAACCACAGTAAACCCATTTTTTGCCAGTGCAGCGCTAATTTGCCGCGTCCATCTGATACCATACTCAGTCGGTTGTCGAGTACCCACAATGCCAACCAAAGGTTTTTGTCCGAGATTTTCTAAGATTTCTACCTCACCGCGATAGTATAAAATTGCCGGAGGGCTAGATGTTTCCAACATTAATCGTGGATAATCAAAGTCAATCGGAG
>JANNFJ010000172.1:0-4337 GCA_031379725.1 Calothrix sp. OTE_75_metabat_31 | reverse complement strand
TAAATCCCAACACATTAACATGGACTAAATATTATTTAATTACGTCTAAAACACCCTACCTAAAATGGCTTAAACATTTTGATTACTTCGATTGCAAGAGAGATGGACATATTCATCAGGAACTCCATCCTGAAGGGCTATTTAAAATTCATTATCACGATATACTCAAGCTTGATAAAAATGAATTCGATATTGAATTAGAAAAACCCCTAATGATGAATGACCAAATAGAAATTGGCGTTACCTTCGTTTGCGAAAATGTTATCTACAATGATATGGGATTTCACTTTACTTGGCTACCACATTCAACTAATTTATTACTTATGGAAATTGTACCTCCTGAGCCTGAAAATTATCGTATAGCTGAACTTTTTGTAAATAATTTCAGGGGTAGAAATTTTGCAAATGAAAGATTGAAAATGCTAGATTTGGATAAGGACTTAAAAAGTTTCATAGTAAAAATTAAGCCTTGTATGAATACAAGTATTGAGATTTGCTGGAGGCGATAGTGCTAAAGCAATTTAACTTGCACATAGCATAGCAATAATTACCTGTGCTATTTGACCAGAATTTAAAGTTAAACTTTGGTTGTTTATCGCTTAATTATCAAAATATTATGACTGCAAAATTACTTTACAATGGTGAATACTCGTGGCAAGGTTTCGGTAATAACACCATCGGCAAATGGCAATCCTCTTGCCACCTTCAAGTATTCAAACTCGACTCACAAACTCCCGTAGTAATCGTGGCAGATCGAGACAATAGTGACACATCCATTACCAACTGCACCGAGAATATCGCTGCCTTAATTTGCAGAGATTTTGAAATCAACCCACTGGACGGGGACGGCTTAATTTGGTTTGAATCCTACCCACAGTACGAAGACGAAAAAGATGTTAGTACAGTTTCCTTTACCGTAGTTGGTAATCCCAATCCAGATACCCACCCTCAATTCCCCAGTTGCCCCTTTTTATTTACATCTCCAAAGTGGCAACCCCTGAACGCGGAAAGTTCACAGTTATTTTATATACTCAAGAGTGCGGAAGTAAGCCACTAATAGAAGCAAGACCTAAAGACTGCTCGCTTTCCTGTTCTTCCAATAACTACAAAGGCGGAGTAAACCCAAACACAGCAATTTTTGGACAACCCGTTTGTGATAATTGTTTTAGATCGGAATTTATAGAACCAAAGTAGCAATTTCTAACCACTTGGTGAGTTTTTACTTAGAAACCATTTGTAAAACTTGCAACAAACCAAATTAGCCACCCTCGATTTGATTAACAACATGGTAGCAATATCGCCGACCTACCCCAACCACAGCTATGCCAGATTTAAAATTCAAGAAATTAATGCTTGGCAGAAATTAATTGTTTTGCCTAATTGATTGCACAGATACGGGTACAAGTCCATACAGCGAACCACGGAATTGCACATTTCTAACAAAAATATCTGCGTCGTAGATAAAAAGACCCTACTCGCTGTACAATAACTGTATGCAACACGGGTGCAGACTTGTTGTATTCAATTAAATGAAATAAGGGCGGGCTTTGTTAGCACTAGAACCAAACGGCCAATTTACTTTGGACGGTAAAACCGTAAAGTTCTTCCTGTAAACTACCAACTCCACCGCGCTACATCTATTCTACACCGAAAAAGGTGAAAGTAAATGTAGTTAAGTTTTATTTGGCAATTTTTTTTGACTTTGGCAGTACAAAGATACTTGGCAAATAAAACCTTGCATCACCAGGAGATTTGAAGCCCGTACCCAAGAAAACCAAACAATCTTGGAGGTACGATGGAAGACTTAAATTTAGAACACTCCCTGCCATTTCAGTGCCAAGAGGGCGAAGCAGACCAAACCGTTGTTAAAGCTCAGTCCAAAAATCAGTCAGAAAATTGTTCTAGCAGCGAAACTAATCAACGGGCAGAAGAAGTACCAATTTGCGAGGCTAATAATCCACCGCAAGCCAGATTGAATGATAAAGATTATCAAGAATATGTGACCAAGCCCACTCCAAGCGAGTTGGAAGAGTTTACGGTCAAAATCAGGAACGAATGCCTAACAGGTTCGGGGATTGACCCAGAATTGTTTGAGAACGCAATTGAAACAGTCGAGGGTATCGAAGTGACGGCCCTTAACGACGCGATCGCCCCAGTACACGATGCCACAAAAACAGTAACCTGCCCCAGCTACCTTTGCCCACGCCACTACGAGGAATTGTTATCTTCCAGGATAAGCCAGACGATAATAGAGAAAAACTTCCGTACCATTAACGATTCAAGGGAAGTTGACCGTCTCCTCAACCGCAATACAAAACGGAGGACAAAGCACTCCGACCATTTGGTTCCGTGCTGGGCAGTAACAGGATTAGACCCGCTGGGGTGGGAGCGTACCGAGGATGGTGTACAAATTAAACCAGACACTCCGGAGTTAGACGAAAAAGGCAAACCGAAAAAGTATATTGGTGCATCTGGCTACGATGCAGCGCCGCTATTCCTAGAAACCGATGAACCCGACTATTGGTATCAAGTTCTCCGCAATGTACAAATTCCTTTATTCATAACAGAAGGAGCAAAAAAAGCAGCTAGTGGGCTATCTATATTACTTGCAGCCATTAGCATTCCTGGGGTGTCTACATGTCGCAAAAACGGACGATTGCATCAAAAACTAAAAACGTTTTGTAAGGATGGCAGGATAGTTAATCTGTGTTTTGATAACGATGTCATGGCGAAAAAATCTGTACAGGATGCGCTTCTGGCAATGGGTTCTGAGATATCAGCTACGGGTGCTAAGGTCATGGTAGTTGTATTGCCACCAGGCGAAGCTAAAGGTATGGATGACTTCATTTATCAGTACGGGGAAGAGGAATTTAAAAAGTTAATTGACGATGCGTTAACTATTGAAGAATGGAGAAAAAAACTAAACGAGCAATGGGAAAGGGATAAATTACAAGAAAAAGCAGAAACAGCAGAAAAACTAACTCATGATTTATTGGGGGCGGATATAAGAAATCAAAAAATCTACGAAGCCAGGAAATCGGTCATCAGCAAGGCTTACGGCGATGCACTCAGGTGGAACGAACTAACTTTAGATATTGAAATTAGGGGGAAGGCTATTGAGAATCAATTGCTTTCTAATCGAATTGCAACAGATACTCCTATCAAGTTTTCAGAAAAAGAAACGAGAGCAATAGTTTACGAGTTAGCCAAAGAAAATAGCTATCACCCAGTCCGCGAATATTTGAATAATGCTGCATCAATTTACAGTGACGGTCAAATACTGGAAACCCTTGCATCAAACCTCTTTGGGACAACAGAACCGCTTTGCGACACTATGCTGCGAAAGTGGTTAATTGCAGCAGTTGCTAGAATCTTTGACCCAGGTTGCAAAGCAGACGATTTATTGATTTTACATGGGGGACAAGGTAGCCAAAAATCGACATTTTTTGAAACTCTTGCTTCACCCAATTGGTTTTCAGACAGCTGCGAGGGTACGGGGAATGATAAAGATTCTTTGATGCAAATGCACAACGCTTGGATTATTGAACTCGCCGAACTGGACAGATTTTTAAATAAGCGTGATGCCTCGGATTTAAAAAAATCTGTTTCAGTACGAGAAGACAGATTTCGCGTCCCTTATGGAGCAGGGATTGAAGGCTTCAAGCGTAAATTCGTCATGGCCGGAACCACAAATAAAGATGAATTTTTAACCGACCCAACAGGAAACCGTCGTTATTGGATTATTGGCATTGCCAAGAAAATTGATATTGACTGGCTATGCCAACATCGGGACGAGATATGGGCAGCGGCTGTGCATCTCTACCGCCAAGGCAATAAATGGTACTTAGATGAAGACGAAAAAGTTCGTCACGCTCAACTGATGAAACCCTTTGAAATTAGCGATTCTTGGGAAGAGATTATTGAACCGTACTTGGCTCAAAGGTCAGAAGTCACCGTTTACGATATTTTGCTTAACTGCTTACAAATTCCTGCCGCGTTGCAGAAGAAATCCGAGCAGATGCGAGTAGGAGATATTTTAAGGCGGTGTGGTTGGGTCAAGAAGGAAATTCGCATTGCTGGCAAGTCAAGAAAGGTGTGGGTTAAACCAGAGGTGGCGACGCTTAAAATAGAGGTGGCGGCAGAGGTGGCGACAAAGGAAACTCCTGCTGTACAAGAATCTCAACTACTTGTCGCCACCTCCACCACCTTTTACGAAAACAAAAATTTTAGTAATACAAACAATGAACAAAATTCACAACTAAAAACACCCCCAGAAAATTGTCTAAAAGATGAAGAGGTGGCGGCAGCAGTAGAGGTAAAGCCTAAAACACCTACAC
>JANNFJ010000734.1:0-3328 GCA_031379725.1 Calothrix sp. OTE_75_metabat_31 | reverse complement strand
GCGACCATCGGTCTGCCAGATTAATGCACATTTGAGCGGCGATATTAATTCGTACAGCGACCGTAGGTAGTCAATCAAACCTTCTCCATCAGGACAACTGATAGCTACCAATTTTAGTCTCGACAATTGCGGCAAGATTGCTTGCCACAATCGCGTAAATTCTGTCAAACGTCCAACTACTGTATGAATTTCTACGGCATCTACTCCCGTTGACAGTACTAATGGTGCGATCGCTCCCGGCGCGGATACATATGACCTTGTATAAATTATATCATAGGGACAGATAGGAATACAACGTCCACATCCGTAACATTTCTGAGAATTTACGCCTGAAAAATTTTCTTGTGGATGGTTAGGTTGATTCTTAAGTTTTTCATTAAAAACAATTGCTTGTGCGGGACAAATTTTTTCGCATGGTCTGGGGCAATTTGGCGGACATTCGGTCGCATTGAATTCAGCTTTGCGAAAATGTGGGTCTTCTCCGTCGTTAAGACTGACCATTAAAAAAGGTAATTTTGCATTCGGCGCAAAACCAAGCCTTCGAGCATCATTTCGGAGGTTCGAGGCAACAGTCAGTGCTTCTTGTGCGGCTGATATGGCAGCAGGATCTGCTGCCACATCGATACAGTCAGCGCCTGCCAAAGTGTAGGCTAATGTTAAACTTCTGACTGCTGGCAGATGTTGGTAACTGGCTCCGCAGATGAGCTTGAACCAGTGACCTTCGTTTAGGGATAGTAATGGGTCGAACAATTGGGTCACATCTCTATTATGCTATTTGTGACAAAAAATAGTAACGTCAAAAATAAAAAACTACTCCCTACCCCCCATTTCTTTGGATGGGAATTTCGATGACAAATTCCGCACCTTCTCCGGGTGACGAGTAGCAAAAGAGATTTCCTTGATGTTTTTGAATGACAATTTGATAGCTAATAGACAAACCCAAGCCAGTACCTTTACCTACAGGCTTGGTCGTAAAAAAAGGGTCAAATAGACGAGACTGCAAGGACTTATCAATGCCCGGACCATTATCTGCGATCGCAATTTTTACAGTATTGGTATCTGTCACCTGGGTATAAATCCGAATTTCGGGGATGATTTGCCGATCGGAATCTATCGAAAAATTGGGCAAGTTATTTTCATTGACTTGGCTTAGTGAGTCCTGTTTTTCGATTTTTTTATTACCAATCCTCCATGCACCATTACCCATTTCTAAAGCATCAATTGCATTATTTAGCAAATGCATAAATACCTGGTTCAATTCTCCAGGATAACAAGTCACCAAAGGTAGATCGCTATATTCTTTCGTAACAGTAATAGTTGGACGATGTGCTGTTTCCTTGAGTCTATGTTCTAACATCATCAAAGTACTATTAATTCCTTCGTGAATATTTACCGACTTCATTTGCGCTTCATCCGAACGCGAAAAATTCTTTAGTGTCAGCACAATCGAACGAATCCGATCTGCGCCTCTAAACATAGCACCCATTAAATTATCCAAGTCATTAATAACAAAGTTCAAATCGATATTTTTAACGGTTGCTTCAATTTTAGATGTGGGATTGGGATATTCCTGCTGGTATATTTTAATTAAATTAACTAAATCTTGAACATATTCATTAGCGTATTGAAGATTACCATAAATAAAACTAATAGGATTATTGATTTCGTGTGCGACCCCTGCGACCAACTGCCCCAGGGCAAACATCTTTTCATTTTGAATTTGCTGAACTTGAGCAGCTTTTAAATCGTCGAATGCCCGTTGTAATAATATATTTTTTTCTTGTAGCTTCGTTTGCAATAAACGTAAATTTATTTGATTCTCAATTCGCAATACAACTTCAGCACCATGAAACGGTTTAGTAATATAATCGACACCACCAACATCAAAAGCTTTGACTTTATCTAAAACATCATCAAGGGCACTTATAAAAATAACTGGAATTGCGCTAGTCTTACTATCAGCTTTAAGTTGTTGACAAACTTCATAACCATCCATTCCCGGCATATTAATATCGAGTAAAATTACATCAGGCAAGAGCATTTGACATGCAGTTAGTGCCATTTTTCCATTTAATGCTTTGCGGACTTCATACCCTTGCCCTGTTAGCATTGCTGAAAGTAACCGTAAATTATCTGGAGTATCATCCACGACTAAAATATTCGCTTTATCACTATTATTTCGCTCTATAAGCATTTTTTACTAATATCCGTACTTGTATAATTTGTATGTTTGACCTGTAATTTCTACCCTGATTGTCAATGAATCCTTGAAAGCCAGCTATATTAGACGAAAAAGTAAAATATATTTAGATTCGAGCCAATATATATAATGAAATAATTAATCATTTTTTATTTCTTGCGACACAATCAATTGCATTAACTTTTATCGTAACTATATCTACGCATTACCTGATTAAAAATTAAGTAAATTAGAAAACATCTAAATTGTACCAAAAAGCCAGTAGTAGTTGCTGTGTTTTATTTTACTTGCGTGTCATAAGTGTTAATTGATTATTACCATTGATGATTTGCGGAAATTAAGTCTAACACTAAATTTGCTTCGAGGGCTTTGGCAAATAGGAAACCTTGAGCAAAGTCGCAATTGAGACTTCGTAATTGTGCCAACTGCTGGGGGGTTTCTACACCTTCAGCGATCGCACGCATCCCCATTGAATTAGCGATGGTAATCATTACAGGCACAAGTCCCATGCTTTCTTGATTTTCTTGCATTCGTTGAACAAAGGATTTATCGATTTTGAGGGCATTTACCGGAAAACTATGCAAGTAACTCAACGATGAATAACCTGTGCCGAAATCATCGATAACTAATTTCAAATCGCGCTGTTTAAGTTGCCCAAGAATATTTTTGATAGCATCGTTATTTTCCATGATGACACTTTCGGTTATTTCTAATTCTAAACCGGCAGTATCAATTTGAGTTTGTTGAATGATTTGGTCGATTATGGAGATAAGATTCGGGTTAGAAAATAATCGGGCTGACAAATTTACACTAATTGTTACTTTATTGGCAAATGCCGGATGATTTTGCCATTGACGTAGCTGTTCGCAGGCAGTTTTTAAAATCCACGTATTAATTGGATAAATCAAACCCATTTCTTCCGCTGCGAAAATAAAATCAGACGGGGGAAGTAACCCCCTTGTTGGATGCTGCCAACGTACAAGTGCTTCAAGTCCGGCTATTTTTCCTGTTTTTAGCGAAACAATTGGTTGATAATAGAGAACAAACTCTTCCCGTTCAATAGCACGACGTAAGTCATTTTCTAATTCTAAAAGTTCGATAGCTTGACGATGCATATCGGGGTTAAAA
>JANNFJ010000134.1:0-15854 GCA_031379725.1 Calothrix sp. OTE_75_metabat_31 | reverse complement strand
CGATAAGTTGGGGGGCTAAAAGCCTTACAAAGTCCCCCAACTTATCGGGGGATAATGGTGGATCTATTTTAAGAAAACTTCAAAACCTACGCAGTATTAGGAAGTAGGGAGATTAGGAGATGGGGAAGATGGGAAAATATTGCTTCCTTGTCCTCCTTATCCCCCTACTCCCACTAATTACGACTCATGACTCTCGATTCGTGAATCTCGATTCATCACCTTGGCAAGACCAAAGGCAAGACCAAAGCAAGCAGCAGCACCAAGAATTCCGGCAATGCTTGTACCAATTTTCCCTAAACCAGGAACACCGTAATCTGCAAACGGTGCTGGTAACGAAACTCGAACATTTTCTGCTAGCTTATCAAATCCGGCTTTTTCGGAAACCCAGTCCAAACCATCAGGGAATGTGGAAGCAAACAGCGAAAAAACACCCGCTACTAACAAAATACTAACTACTGGAACCACCCATCCTTTAAACTCCCGCTGTTCTCCCGGTAGTAAATCGGGTCGTGCCGTCGCAAGGTAAGTCAGCACCCCACCAGTAATCACACCTTCACCAATACCAATCAAAATGTGAATCCCTGCCATTGCAGGCAAGACAATATTTATTGGTGCTGTTCCCGATAGTGCCAACTCAATCGATGCAACAATCGCTGCAACTGCAACGCTGATACCCGCACCAATTCCCGCAGCTAAGGGTAAACGTCCTCTCGAACCACCCAACAACCGCTGCAAAGTCTGGGTTAAACTCCAACCAACCCAAACTCCAACCAATCCCATATTAAAAATATTTGCCCCCAAGGCAGTAATTCCACCGTCGGCAAATAGCACCGCTTGAATAATCAGAACTGTAGCAATACATATCGTTGCAGCCCAAGGACTACCTAAAATTATTGCAGCCAAAGTTCCACCTAGCAAGTGCCCGCTAGTACCTCCAGCCACAGGAAAATTAATCATTTGTGCGGCAAAAATAAATGCCGTTGTCAAGCCTAATATTGGAGCCTGACGCACACCAAATGCATTTTGCGATCGCCCCGAGGCAATCCCCAATGCTGCAACACTTACCAAACCAGTAGCTCCTGCTACTGCCGGAGAAATAAACCCATCAGGAATATGCATAATGATTTTTACACCAGGTCTTATTTTATACTAATACCACAATTGCTCATAGTATTAACTTAATAAAAACCAAAATTTTGGTACTATTTGCAATGCTCCGGGGGGGGATACATTGATTATTTTTCAAGGGATTGATAAAAACGAATTAGTCATTTTGTATACTTACTTTTTTAAGTATAAACTTTTGTCGAACCTTTTTTATTTATAAAAATAAAATTAATTGGATTTGACACAAGCAATACTAAAGTCGAAACTTTGGTTTCTGACGATGGTAAACTATGAAATTTCCATTGCTAATTTTGGCAAACTCTCAAAGAAGTATATTAACCTCTATCTTGAGTATAATTTTAATTAGAACCCTTAGATTCCTCACTTTTCATCTAAACCTTTTTCCTACCCCCCTAAACCCTTCTTCAACACACGTTGACGCAACCTTTCTAAAAACATTTCTTCTTCTTTACTAACATCCGCAAACAAAATATCGTATATTAGCGGGACACCTAATTGTAATTCCTCTAATAATTCCCTTTGACTAAAAACATCATCCGGTGTACCTTCCAACATCAATATTCCCTTATCCATAACAAAAACCCAATCTGCCCAACGATAAACTAAATCCAAATCGTGGGTCGCCATGAGGATGGTAGTGCCTGAAGATTGAATTTTTTCGAGAGTTGTCATCAAGTTACGGGTATGGGAAATATCGAGATATGCAGTCGGTTCATCGAGTAGCAAAAGCTGCGGTTGCATGACCATGACATCAGCAATCGAAACGCGCTTTTTTTGACCTAAACTCAGATGATGAACGGGTCTTTGGGCAAACTCAGTTAAACCAAATTCCACCAAAGCATCTTCAACACGTTTGGCAATTTCGACCTCTGGCAATCCTAAATTACACAATCCATAGGAAATATCTTCTTCAACCGTCGAAGCAACAATTTGTTGTTCGGGGTCTTGAAAAACCAAACCGACTAATTGACGTAATTTTTGCAGTGAATTCCGGTCGTATTGAATTGGTTGACCTTGCCAAAAAATATTTCCGGTTTTTGGCTTATATAAACCATTTGCCAACAAAAACAATGTTGTTTTTCCACAACCATTTTGACCGATTAATGCACATTTTTTATTTGTAGGTATTCGCAATGTTAATCCATTGAGTGCAGATTGTTCAACACCCGAATACTTATAATGTACCTGTTGAAATTCGAGTAAATATTTCTGCATTTTGCCACAATATTAATATCAAACAGCCGACAATAGCCTCGATAGCGTAGCGTTTTGATTGACGATAGCGACGTGGATGCCAAACTCGCAATTCTCCAGTGAAACCGCGTGATGCTAAACTTAACGATACTTGCCGATAATTTTCCAAAGTTCGCTTTAGTAATTGTCCGACCAAAAGACCGAGACTTTTCATTGTCATCCGAAAAGTTCGATACCCACCACGCGATTTTTGGGCCGTGATGATTTCGGCAGCAGAATTTAATAATACGAATATGAAACGGTACATTAATAGTAGAATTTCAGTTAAAAGTGCAGGAAAACCAATTTTTCGCAAGGTTTGTAAAAGTTCGCTAAAAGGAATGGTTAACATGACAAAATACAAGCAAGCTAAGGAAGCTAAAGCGCGTGTTAAAATTATCTGGGCTTGGATGATGCCATGATGACTTATATATAGATAAAAAGAACCCAAGTTAATTCCAGCGATCGAATCATGTTGAATTAACTCTTGCTGGGGAATACCCACACCGTTAATAACTAAAGCTGGCAAACTAGTCAACCAAAAGAAAACTGCCATCAAAACTAGATTAAAATAAGTTTTGGCGGGAATACCAGCATAAACCACCGTCCAAATGCTCATCCATAGTGCTATTGTTAGTTGAATTTGCGGATGAGCAAAGTTTGATAATATTAGTAAAATACTTGCAAATATCAACTTTTGTTCGGGTGGCAACCATCGCAAACGATTTGTGTATGCGAGGGTATCAATTTGAATTTTCATTCTGCTTTTTTTGCGCTTCCGAACGTCCTTTATATAATCCGATTACATAACCAATTACACCGGCACCAATTGCCGCTTGAGTTGCGAATAATAAACTTTCAATTTCACCACTAGGTAATTCAATCAGTGAATTAAACCAAGGTTTATAATCGGGTTGAATTTCAGTAATCGCTTTTTCTGCTTGACCGTCAGCACCACTAAATTCTGCACCTTTTTTAACTACTAATGGAAACGCTGCTAGTACAACTACAGCGACGATTAACAACCAATTACTAAATCCTGTTTTTTGCTTACTCATTATTAAACTCCTGATTTTAATATTGGACATATTATACGGACAGGCAGGATGCCTATCCTACGTGTCATTCTGATTTATCAACTTTAAAGTATGTCACGTTACGGATTTCAATAATCACGCACCCTACAAATACTTAATTTTGTTCTGCATCTACAAGCAAATTAAAAGACTCACACCGCAACTAGCATGTTCCAGGGATAAAGACTCAAATTAAGATTAATGGTAAAGCATCTTGAGCGACACTTGGAAATTATAGGGGTAGACTGAGATTATTATATGGACAGGCGGGACGCCTATCCTACGCGTTATCCTGATTTATCAACTTTAAAGTTTCCAGTTCTTGTGACCCGTAGCTAGACAACCAATTCCACACCAACACAGTCAATAACCCTTCGCTAATTGCCAAAGGAACCTGCGTGAGGGCAAAAATTCCCGCAAATTTACCAAAAGAAACCAAAAACCCACCAACAGGTGCAGGAAATGCTAAAGCTAATTGGATCGAAGTTACAATATAGGTAATTAAATCAGCGATCGCAGCAGCAAGAAAAATTGCCAATCGTTGTTTACCCGTCTTCATCACCAATTGATATATCCAAAAAGCACAAATTGGTCCAACAATTGCCATCGAAAAAGCATTTGCACCTAAAGTAGTCAAACCACCATGCGCTAGTAGTAAAGCTTGAAATAATAAAACCAAAGTTCCCAACACCGACATTACCAAGGGGCCGAATAGTACCGCACCTAGCCCCGTACCCGTAGGATGCGAACAGCTTCCCGTCACCGAAGGTATTTTTAATGCCGAAAGCACAAAAGTAAACGCACCAGCAAGTGCTAAAAGTAATTTTAACTCAGGATTAGCAGCAGTGATACGTGTTATGCTGCGTAACCCTAACAGGAAAAATGGCAGTGCAACTATCCACCAGAATATAGCCCAACCCGGTGGCAAAAACCCCTCCATGACATGCATCGCATAGGCAGGTTTAGGTAGTCCAACAATCAGATAACAACTAATTACAGCCATTGAAACGAGGCTGAGGAAGCGTTTATTGCGGTTAAAATTGAGAAGCTTTCTCACTGCTATTGCCCACCGTTAGATACTAAATAGCTAGTTTACCTTATCAATAAATTTTTTATTTAAATAAATATTGCTAACTGCAATGGGGCAATATTCACAGAACTGACTCAGACCCCAACTTCCTAAAAAAGTCCAGGGTTTTGTTCCTCTTCGTAATGAATTGGGTATTATATACTGTAGTAATATTTCTCAACTAAATAACCGTATCCGTAAAGATAACTAAGCGTATATTGTCAAGTTAACTTTGGATATTCGTGATATTCATAATTAAAATCGAGATACTGCATATTTTTCTTTAGAATCATTTGCAAGATACTTGCAAATGATTGACAACAATATACATTCACGATAGTCTAAGTGATAGTTGCAAATTATTCTCAGTGTTATGCCCAACTACTCGATGTTACCGAAGGATATGCTTTGGAGTCGTCGCCAAATGCTGAAATTGGGATTGGTAGGTGCGGGTGTAACAGGTGCTGCGACATTGTGGCAAACGTTGAGTTCTATTGGTGGGTCACAAGTAAAAGTGCCACCACTGGCAACGCAAACAGACGCACCCGCAGTTAACCCAATGAAGTTGTTACGAGATTTTGATTATGGCACGGTAAAGCAGGAAAATGGACGTACAGTCCGAGAATTTCGCTTAACTGCGGGAACCTCGACGATTCAGTTGTCGAGTGCAGTATCTTATAACGTTTGGGATTTAAACGGTCGGATACCAGGGCCAACATTGCGGGCAAAATCAGGCGATCGCATTCGGGTATTATTCTTTAATCAAGCAGGACATTCGCATTCATTGCATTTTCATGGTGTCCACAAGTCAGAAATGGATGGGGTGCGTCCCATTAGCAACGGTAAAGCAACAATTTATGAGTTTGATGCTGAACCTTACGGGGTGCATCTATATCATTGTCATGTTGAACCCGTAACTCGGCATATTTCCAAAGGTTTGTACGGGATGTTTATTATCGACCCACCGAAACCTCGTCCTCCTGCGGATGAGATAGTGCTGATTATGTCGGGTTATGACGTGAATGAGGATAGTCGCAACGACTATTATTCTTTTAATGGATTACCTCATTTTTATATGGATAATCCCATCCGTATTTACCAAGACCAGTTAGTTCGGTTGTACGTCCTCAACATCATCGAATATGACCCAGCAGTAACATTTCACCTTCATGCCAACTTCTTCGATGTATATCGATTTGGTATGAGTATGAAACCTAGCGAAAAAGCCGATGTGATTACGATGGGTGTGGCAGAAAGACATCTTCTAGAATTTTCGTATCGCTATCCCGGTAAATATATGTTCCATCCGCATCAAGATATGATTGCCGAAAATGGGTGTATGGGGCAATTCGAGGTTATTACTCTCGGTGATGCAAAAAATTCTGTCAAAAACGCTTGAAGGCACACAGCAGAAGATAGTCTGTAGCAACAGCGTAACCCAATATGTCCTTATAAAGGCATTAAGTAAAAGTCTAATTTCTAACTGTTTGTAGTAAAAATAGCTAATAAATTTTCTCAGTTATTTTTCACCCTGCAATTTCGGCATAGTATTAAGACTCATCCATCAAAATAGTTGTCTGACGCTAAATTTATTAAGAATTTTATTAAATTAAGCTTAATAGTAAAGAAACTAATTGAGAAAAAGTCTGATTATATGCGAAATTAACATAATTGGTACTACGACAAGGTGTCAAAGAATAGTTAGATAGAAAAAGTTTCATTCTATACCTTTCAACCATCCCCAGGAGCAAAAAATGATTCGACCTCGTTATATCCTTTTATCGATAGCAGCATGTGCCATAGTTACTCTCAATGCCTGTGTTGGCGGGACACCATCAGCCGAGAATTCACCCGCTTCCGTGGCTAATTCCACACCCCAGGTTACTGAAGCAAGCAGTACTACCGGGCACAGCGGTCATGGCAAAAAAGTTAATATTAACGATGCGATTTTGTCAGAGTTAGACAAGTTTGAAGGCATGTTGGGTGTGCCTGCCTTATCAAATAAAATTCAGGCAAACCGTCCGTATAGTTCAGCCGAAGAGTTAGTCACAAAGAAAGTTATTACCCAAGAACAGTTCGACAAAATCAAGGGTATGGTGACGATTGAGGAAGTCAAATTGACTGGTGTTGCCAAAGATGTTGACTACATGACCAAATTAGGGTTAATGAAAGGACACCTTTTGGTAGCCAAAGAACTAATCGATCAAAATCAACCCAAACAGGCAGAACCCCATATTGGACACCCGGTAGAAGAGATTTATAGTGACGTAGAAGAACAACTCAACGAGCGCAAAGTTAAAGAATTTAAGACAACATTAATTAGCTTGCAAGATTTAGTCAAATCGAATGGTAAAGCAGACCAAGTAAAAACCAACTTTACCAACTCCATGCAAGCAGTAGACGGTGCGATCTCCGTACTACCATCTGACTTACGCTCAAAAAATGGCTTCGTATTGCAAGTAATCAACGGTTTACTCGACTCAGCAAACTCCGAATATAGCGCTGCGATCGCTGATGGAAAAATTTCCGCAGCGATTGAATATCAAGATTCTCGCGGGTTTGTTGTTTATGCCAATGACCTTTACAAGACAATTGCCAGCAGTATGGCAAAAGAAAACCCCGATATCGACAAAACCATTACAGCCAACATGAGCGAACTTATAAAAGCTTGGCCTGCTGCTATTCCTCCTGCTAAACCAGTTAAAACACCCCCAGATGTAACAAAATTGGTTAAAACAATCGAAGCCGAATCGCAAAAAGCTATCGATAAAGCTAGTACCCAAGCGCAGAATTAAGGGAGTTAGGAGTACCCCTGTCAAGGTGGGTAAAAGCTGGTTTAAAACGTCTAGTTTCCCACTCCTCACTCCCTATTCCCTCATTCTCCTAAATCTGCTCGTTTCATGACATGAGGAAATTTAAGAGGGGGTTAAAATTATTAAGAAGCGAAAAGCACAGCTATAGTTTTGAGTTCGGATGCCTGGGATTTAAAATTAAATCAGGGGTATATTCTTAAACTCAAAATATCAGCGTGCATCGTCCGTGTTTTATAAGGCAAATTGACGAATGATGCGAGAACTAGACCAAAAAACAACTATCGACCTACTTAATACCATCATGGAATTTGAATTAGCGGGTGTTGTTCGCTACACTCATTATTCCCTAATGGTAACTGGTCCAAACCGCATTCCCATTGTGGATTTTTTCAAGGCACAAGCGAGTGAATCCCTACTCCACGCTCAACAGGCAGGAGAAATCCTCACTGGTATAGATGGACATCCAACGCTCAAAATTGCGCCAATGGAAGAAACATACAAGCATACAGTCAAAGACATCTTACAAGAAAGCTTGTCACACGAAAAGAAAGCACTTGACTTGTATAAATCTTTGCTCGAAGTTGTAGATAATGCCAGCATCTATCTGGAAGAATTTGCACGCACAATGATTGGGCAAGAAGAAATGCATAATCTTGAGTTGAAAAAGATGTTGCGCGATTTTAGCTAGTAATCTTTTCCCAATAGTCAGCGATCGCTCTGTTGTGGTAAGGAATGCATTTTTGCTTGATGATTGTGATTTTAATTCAAATCTCACAAAGAATGCAATGTAGGGGCGGGGATACCCCGCCCTTACTTACACATCGTCCCCGCCCTTATATGTCACCAATAGTTTTAAAATTGGTATGATTTGGGAAGATTACTTGCAGTCAAGGTACTAAGTAATTTCAGCTATTAATTAGAACTGCGGTAAGATAAAAATACAACCACTGTAACTCACCGCAACCAACTAACAATTAACTAACATTAATAAGTAACAACTGACTATGAATTTTACTGCTGCCTTGTCTACTTTTTTTATTGCACTTCGAGAAGGAGTCGAAGCAGCTTTGGTTGTGGGTATTGTGCTGGCATTTCTGAAAAAAGCTGGAAAAAGCCAACTCAATCGATGGGTTTACGCAGGTTTAGGGGCAGGAATTGCCGCAAGCGTTATTCTAGCATTCTTGTTTCAATTATTTGTACCAGTTTTACAAAATGCCTTTCCGCAGTACGCAGGAATCATCGAATTTGTCTATGAAGGGGTATTTTGCGTCCTTGCGATTATTATGCTCAGTTGGATGTTAATCTGGATGACCAAACAAGCCAGATTCATGAAAGCTCAAGTCGAAGGTTCACTTTCCCAAGCCATTGAAAGCAACCAAAGTTCGGCATGGAATATTTTTACTTTGATTTTTGTCGCTGTAGCCCGTGAAGGGTTTGAGACAGTAGCATTAATCACAACCAATACTGGCAGCGGTGCGTACGGTGCAGGTTTAGGGGCATTGTTGGGTATAGTTGCAGCTGCATCGATTGGAGTGGGTTTATTTAAGTTGGGAGTGAAGATTAATATCCGTCAGTTTTTCCAAATCATGGGAATATTGCTGGTATTTATTGTTGCTGGACTGGTGATAACAGCATTGAATCGATTTGACGCTGCAACTGCATCTTTAGCTTCCTACAGTCGTGCTTCGCAAGACCTTTGTTTTTATTACGAGCGTTTTAGCAAAATTCATTCATGTATTTTAGGCCCGATGGTTTGGAATACGTCTAAAATTTTGCCTGATGACCAGTTTCCTGGTATCGTCCTGAAGGCATTATTTGGATACCACCATCATCTTTATATCGTGCAAGCGCTAGCTTATTTAGCTTTCTTATTTACCATTGGTGGTACTTACCTCCGCAGTATTACTGGTGGTTCGATGAAAAAACCAGTTGCACAAAAATCTTAAATTTATTAATTATCCCGTAGGACAGGCATTTTACCTGTCCAATGGTATTATTAACATTTATTAATTATCCCGTAGGATAGGCATCTTGCCTGTCTTATCATATTATTAATATTCTACGAAAGTCTTAAAATAATCTTGTCGGATAGGCCATCCTATCTGTCCTTTTATCTCTTGCGGTCAATGGCTCATATGCCTAATCTACAATAATGTCCCAAATTCGCGTTAAACAACTATTTATCCATCCGGTCAAAGGATTATCACCCCATCTTGTGCAAAGCGTAGACCTGAAAATTGGACATGGGATACCAGGCGATCGCGCTTTTGCTTTAATGTATCAAAATGGAAAAAGCGAGAATTATCCTAACGGTCAAGTACCTTGGATGAAAAAACATAATTTTGCCATGCAAAACGACTGGCATAGTCTGGCTGGGTTAGATTGTACCTACGATGCGGCAACGTCCATGCTGAGTATCAAACGCAAGGGGGTTGAATTACTCCAAGCCGATACCAATACTTTGACCGGACGCGATCGCATTTCGACTTTTTTTACAGGGTACCTCTGTGCAAGCTACCCTAGTCAAGGAGCAAAGCAACGCTACAGTCAACCCTTGCAACTCGTCGGAGACTATAATATAACCCGGTATCCCGACCGGGAAATCGCAGATATATCCCTTGTCAGTCAAGCTAGTATTGACCACTTGTGCGAACTAAGCGGAAAATTCATCGATGTTCGTCGCTTCCGTCCTAATATCGTAGTCGAAGGTATCCCCGCATGGAGCGAGTTCGATTGGGTTGGACGACAAATCCAAATTGGTGATGCAACTATCGAAATTACAGCTAGGATTAATCGCTGCTTAAATATCGACGTGAACCCCGAAACGGGGGATAGGGATATTAATCTACTTTCACTCTTGCAAAACCATTTCCAACATACCCAAACAGGAATATTAGGAAAGATTATTACTAATGCGAATATTGCAGTCCAGGAGTTGGTAAAAGTCTTCTAAAAGTTTCGAGATACCACAAAAATCCCAGATTCTTGAATTCTTTGCAATAGTACTCGGTTAACATATGTAGAGAGGTTACATGTAACGTCTCTACAGGGGTTTCACGCTTTGCAATTTGCTATCCCTTGCGGTATTAGAATCCTTTGGTTTTAGCTATCTTTGTTAAGGTATCTATAGAAACAAATATTACATCAGTTGGGTGATGATTTGTTGATTTTTATAGCACAAAATGTAAGATAATTAAAGAAATTTAAACAATTACTTAATTTTTGGTTACAGCGCCGCTTAATATGACCGAAAAACCTCGCAAAGTTCGACTAAAACCTCACCTCAAGAACCGATATGCTGGCTTTAATGTTGTGCAAATAGGTTTATCATATTCGCGTTGGCGCTACGATCCATATCATATACTTCTAACGGTTTCATGGGCGAGATTTATCGGTTTAGTTAGTCTAGGATACATTATTGCTAACGCCATATTTGCATTGTTATATCTTATCGGTGGTGGCATTGAAAATGCCCGTCCTGGAAACTTTCTTGATACTTTTTTCTTTAGCGTCCAAACAATGGCCACCATCGGCTATGGGTCAATGTATCCGAAAACACCATATGCAAATTTTCTTGTCACTGTCGAATCCCTACTGGGATTGTTAGGTTTAACAATGGCAAGTGGAATTATGTTTGCTCGTTTTTCACTACCCAAAGCACAGGTAATATTTACCCACACTATATTAATTACCCCTTATAATGGCCTGCCTACTTTGATGTTCCGGGTTGCAAATAAGCGTCAAAACTGGATTTTAGAAGCCCAAGTTCGTGTTACCCTTATTAAAAACGAAATAACCCAAGAAGGCGATTTTATCCGGCGTTTTTATGATTTACAACTAGTTCGTAGCGAGTCACCTGTGTTTGCTCTGTCGTGGTTGGTAATGCACGAAATTAATGAAGATAGTCCGCTGTATGGATTAAGTTCGCAACAAATGGTTGATGAAGAAATGGAGATTATCGCCATTTTCACAGGCATCGATGAAACGGTATCGCAAACAATTCACGCTCGTCATTCATATATCCCCGAAGAAATTCTTTGGAATGTACGATTTGTCAATATATTATCCAAAACAAGCGACGGCAGACGTTCTATTGATTATTCCCGCTTTCATGATGTAATGCTGCTTCGTAATAGTGAGGAAGTGGGGAGTAGGGAGTAGGGGAGATGGGGGGATGAGGAGATTGGGGGGATGGGGGGATAGGGGGATTGGGAGATGGGAAGACAAAATACTCTTCTCTTCCTTGTCTCCCATTGCTCCCTTGCTCCCCTTCTCCCTTCTCTCTTGCTTGCTCCCCTACTTCCTACTCCCTACTCCCTTCTCCCTGCTATTTATACAAACATAAAGATTGGGCTGTATTTGCCGAGTTAATCCATAAATTTTCAATTTGCGGGAAATCGTGTTTTTTAGCTAGCCCGTATATGGTTTTTTGACTTTCAGGAAAATCATTCGTAGAAATATGCTTCTCTACCATTGCATATTCTTCGGGAGTTAATTCAGACCAATTATTTTGCACAGTATCTAAATAGCGTTTAATATAATTATCTCGGTCTTCATCCTCTTGAGAAAATATATCAATCAGAATAAAAACGCCATTAGGTCGAAGCAAATTCCAAATATTGTGAAGAATTATTTCTTTTTCTTCGAGACTTAAATGATGAAGCGAAAAACACATTAGTACAACATCAAAACGGTTATCATTATTTAATGCTAATTCAGGTATTACTTCCAAAAAATCACCTTGAATTAAACTCAGATAATCTTTAAGATGCCGTAGTCCAAGACGTGTCATATTAGTGTTCGCAATATCCAAAGCTGCCAACGATAAATCAATCCCCGTATAACTAGAAATTTTTGTGTTCAACAAAGCATAGGAAGTAAAGCTCGCATCTCCACAACCTAAATCCAACATCGAAAAGCCTTTTTGAAAGTAGCTAGTTAAAAATGTCTTGAGAGTTTCACAAAATTGACGATGCTCCATGTAGTTATGACTACATATTTTCTGATAAACTTCCCATTGATTGTTAAAAAAATCATTATAGGTTGATGCGCTATTAATTATTGGGTGATTCATGACAAAAATTTCTTAATTATCTTAATTATTAGTTAATTACCTTCCATCGCCAACAGCATATGCACCCACCTATTACCCAGTATAAAATAAAAAATCATACTGAAAGCAGATTTATATTAAGATACATCTCTTTTCATCGGTAGATGCAGTTTATTTGTATTCCCCTCTAAAATTCGATTGTTGAAAATTCCCAATTAGAGGTAAGAATTTATGGGTTGGCTAAAAAGACTGTTTGGAATGGAAAAACCTGAAAATGCAGAAGTAAATCCCGCCCCCCAACCAGCGCAAGCACCGCAGGAAGCAGTTGCCGCACCTGCTGCGGTACAATCCACTCCCCCTGAACGTGTCGGTTTGAATGGGGAATATGACCAAAGTGGTTTAGCAAAACGGGTTGCACTTGCATTTGACCAAGATGCCCAACTTGATGATATCGATACCCTTTGGGTTGCTCAAACTGGTGGTACAGTGGTGCTAAAAGGTAAAGTTCCCAGCCAAGATATTCTCAGCAAAATGGTTTCGGTTGCACGTTCGGTAAATGGTGCGGATGCTGTTGATACATCGCAAGTAACAGTCGGATAGCATTATTAGACCTCAATAAGACGAATGTAGAGACGCGTACCGCTAAGGCGGAACCCGCAGGGTCATATAGCGTCTCTATTATTTCCGCCTAATACGTATTTCTCTCTACGAGAACACCGGAAAATAAATTACCCCAGATCCAAAATTAACTTGTAGGGGCGCAAGGCATTGCGCCCTCATGATGGGATAATGTCCCTATATGTGATGTTACGCGGTAAAGAATTCTTTGCGTTCAGCCCAAGCTTGCTGCAACGACCGGATGAGGGTATTCATGGCAATACGATGGCGATTGCTTTCCAAGGGTTCCCCGTCGTCAAAAATTAAGTCGGTGGGTGGCATGGGTGGCTGCCAGTCCACAACTTCTTCCACTATTTCTGATGTTTGGCTTACTTCAATTGCTGCGGTTTCTGGCGACATCTTCAGCCCCCTTATTTTATGCGTTTGTTTTTAGTATCTGGTGTTATTTAAATTTTTAATCCCCTGACCCTAATTTTAGTTCGGGAATCTGGTAATTCAAAAAATGGATGCAATGGCTACATTAGAAGGATAGTTAATAAGAGTGTGGGTACTAATCACCCAAATTCAGAATCTTACATTTAACCCATGACAACAACCGCAACCATATCAAAATCAAATAATCCCTTACTCCAAGGTTCTGGCTTACCACCGTTTGCAGATATTAAACCCGAACATGTTGTACCTGGAGTCAAAGAGTTAATCGACCAACTTGATGCTGAATTAACAGAACTAGAAACCACCCTTAAACCAACTTGGACGGCATTAGTCGAACCACTCGAAAAAATCACCGAACGTTTAACCTGGACTTGGGGTGCAGTCAGCCACCTGATGGGTGTAAAAAATAGTAACGAACTGCGCGAAGCTTACGAAACAGTCCAACCTTTAGTAGTTCAGTTTTCCAACAAACTCAGCCAAAGTCAACCAATCTACAAGGCATTCAAAGCCCTTCAAAATAGCGACACCTCGACAGCACTCGAACTGGCCCAACAGCGCATTGTCAATTCAGCTATCCGTGATGCCGAACTTTCGGGCGTAGGTTTGGAGGGTGAAGCAAAGGAACGTTTTAACGCTATTCAAATGGAATTAGCGGAACTTTCCACGAAGTTCTCAAACCATGTCCTTGATGCCACCAAAGCTTATAAATTGAAGCTAACTAGCATTGAAGAAGTGGCAGGATTGCCCCCTAGCTTGCTAAGTCTAGCTGCCCAAGTTGCCCGTGCTGGAGGTGATGAAAACGCGACACCTGAAGATGGCCCCTGGACAATTACACTCGATTTTCCCAGCTACGGGCCTTTTATGCAGCACAGTACCCGGCGGGACTTGCGCGAAAAATTATACAAAGCATTTATTAGCCGTGCTGCTGATGGGGATTTGGACAACAACCCTCTAATTGACCGTATTCTCGAACTGCGCTTGGAATTAGCAACGATTATAGGCTATAAAAACTATGCTGAAGTTAGCCTTGCAAGTAAAATGGCTCCTAATGTCGAAGCCGTTGAAAAATTGCTCGAAGAGTTACGCGGTGCTAGTTACGATGCAGCTGTTAAAGAATTAGAAGAACTCAAACCATTTGCAGCATCCCAAGGTGCAGCCGAAGCGTCGGATTTGAAACACTGGGATATCACCTTTTGGGCAGAACGTCAGCGTGAAGCTAAATTTAGCTTTACCCAGGAAGAATTACGTCCTTACTTTCCGCTTCCCCAAGTTCTTGATGGTTTATTTGGCTTAGTCAAACGCTTGTTTGGTGTGATTGTCACCCCAGCGGATGGACAAGCCCCGATTTGGCAGGAAGATGTGCGTTATTTTCAAATCGCTGATGACACGGGCACTGCGATCGCTTACTTCTATCTTGACCCATATAGCCGCCCAGCCGAAAAGCGCGGTGGTGCATGGATGGATACTTGTGTCAATCGGTCGAAGCAAAACCAAAACGGTACGAGTTCGACTCGCTTACCGGTGGCTTATTTGGTGTGTAACCAAACTCCACCTATCGATGGCAAACCCAGTTTGATGACTTTTAATGAAGTCGAAACTTTATTCCACGAGTTTGGACATGGGTTGCACCACATGCTGACGAAGGTTGACTATGTAAGTGCTGCGGGTATTAATAATGTCGAATGGGATGCGGTGGAATTACCCAGCCAATTTATGGAAAACTGGTGTTATGAACGTCCGACTTTGTTCGGAATGGCCAAGCACTACGAAACTGGGGAGATTTTACCCGAACATTACTATCAAAAGTTACTTGCTGCTAAGAACTATATGAGTGGTAGCGTTACGTTGCGGCAAGTCCACTTTAGTCTGGTCGATTTGGAATTGCATAACAGCTATCGTCCGGGTAGCGGTGAAACTGCTTCAGATGTCCGCAAGCGTCTTGCCAAAACGACTACTGTTATCCTACCACTTCCCGAAGATGCTTTTTTATGTGCTTTCAGTCACATTTTTGCTGGTGGATATGCGGCAGGTTATTACAGCTATAAATGGGCTGAAGTTTTAAGTGCAGATGCATTTGCAGCTTTTGAAGAAGCTGGTCTTGATAATGAAGTGGCAGTGAAAGATACCGGAAAGCGCTATCGGGAAACAGTATTAGCTTTGGGTGGCAGCAAGCATCCAATGGAGGTCTTTAAAAGCTTCCGAGGACGCGAACCGAGTACAGAATCTTTGTTGCGACATAATGGTTTGATGACTGCGGCTTAATTTTAGTGGGGCACGATGCCTAACATAGGTGTCAACTTAACGTGAAACCCTTGTTAAAACGTATAGATCCAGAAGAACCCCACCCTAGCCCTCCCCGCGCTTCGTGGAGGGGATTAAGGGGTGGGGTAAAATGACTGTGGGGTAAGCGTTTTAGCTTAAGTTGACAC
>JANNFJ010000098.1:0-2773 GCA_031379725.1 Calothrix sp. OTE_75_metabat_31 | reverse complement strand
ACCAGCTTCCTCAAATTCCCCACCTTCAGCAAAATCAAAATCTTCACTTAGGGTCATTTTTGAAGCGCTCCTGTTTGTTGCAGACTGCGAATACGAGCAACTAGTCCGACTGTGCCTTTTTGCTCCAACTCACGCATCAATTCGGATGCTGGAACATCGCTCAAAGAAGATTGAATGCTATACTTAACAACCTTTGGGAGTTTTGCTCCAGGTGGAAGGGCAGTACCAGGTGGTAGAGTCGCATCGACCAAATCAGCGGTTGCGATTCGGGTTTCTGTCGATTTAAAGAAACGCGATTGCTGTAGAGTTAGCAAAAAATCGTTGACATCGTTGAAAGAACGAGCAACACCACCGACTTCGATTGCACCATTTGAACTTGGCAGTACTTGACCTGGTGTCGATGATGCAGATGCAGGAGCAGGTGCAGCAATTTGCTTGACATTCTCCAGTTGAGTTGTTGCCGGAATCCGTTCTTTGACATCTTGCAACATTGCTGACCAAGGACGAATCTGGTCGAATACAGTAACTAGAGCTTGTGTTTCGCTTCTAACTTGGGCAATTTCTTGACGAAT
Organism: Calothrix sp. OTE_75_metabat_31; assembly: GCA_031379725.1. Taxonomy (GTDB): domain Bacteria; phylum Cyanobacteriota; class Cyanobacteriia; order Cyanobacteriales; family Nostocaceae; genus JANNFJ01. Next base: position 2,201 of record JANNFJ010000098.1, on the reverse strand, counting down.
TTTGTTGATACTGCCTATTTCGGCTTCCAATTTCTTATTTTCTTGATCAAGTACGGCGATTTCTGCTTCTAACTTACTATTTTGACCCTGCAAAATAAACAAGCCAGTTCCCACTAGCACCAACGAAAAGACAGCAACTCCTCCACCGATGTACAACGGGGTCAAATCCCCCATCTTGATTGGCGCTCTTTTTGCCTTTCCACCCCCAGTCTCTTTTTGCGGTACTCTGTCTCTGAGGAAATTAACATCTAAACTGTACATTTTTTTACACCTCCCGCATTCCTAAACCAAGTACTATCCCCAATCCAGAACGTTGCACCTGCGGGTATTTTGTCTCGTCGATTTCCAAAGCCAAAGCACCTACAGGGTCGATTTGAGTAGTAGGTAAACTCAAACGTTGGGTAAAAAATTCATCCATCTGTGCCAGTCCTCCACCTGGGCCTGCTAGCAGTATTTGGGCTACTTCCAAGTTTTCACTTTGATTCAAGTAAAAATCGATGGAACGACGCAACTCGTCGGTGAGTTCCCCCAATACCCGCATCATTGCTGCCATACCAGGATTCACCGAAGTTTGACCTGTTCTCCCTCCATCGGGCTGTGTAGAAGGAATGGTCATACCTTGGAGCAACTCCAAATCGCGTGATGGTGGCAAATTCATTGCCCGTGCCAGCGCTGTTTGCATCTGAAATGTACCGATGGGTACTGTCCGCGAAAATTGCGGGACACCGTTGACAATAATCGCAATTTCTGTACTATCGAATTCGATATTTACCAATACCGCTGCTTCTTGGGGTCCGAATTGCCGCAATTGTTCGCGGATTGTCCGAATCAGTGCAAAACTGCTAATTTCAAGAACGTCAACTTGCAAACCTGCCTGCTCAAAAGTTCTGACATAAGTATCAGTAATGTCTTTGCGGGTAGCAACCAGAAGTACTTGGACTTTTTCGATGCCATCCTCATCGACAAAATACCCAAGTTTCTGATAATCTACATCAGCTTCTTCGCGGGGATAAGGCAGATACAAACCAGCTTCGTGGTTGAGTACCATTTCGCGTAATTCTTTATCGTCCAATTCCGCTGGTACGGGTATTAAACGTACAATCGAATCGCGTCCGGGAACAGCAGTAGCAACTTTAGATGCCTTGACTTTAATTTCAGCCATTGCTTGCTGGATAATTTGTGCCATCGCTGGAGGGTCGGCAATTTGCCCATCAACGAAAACACCTTCGGGAACCGGCACCGATGATAAAGCTTCTAATTTTAAGCCTTGTCCTTGCTTGCGTAACCGAGCAATATTGACTCGTTGTGGTGCAAGTTCGATGCCTATCCCTTGATTTGATTTTCCAAAAAAACTAGTGATGCTTTTAACCACAGCTTTGTCCGCAGAACTGCATAAGTTGAAAATTTTATAAAATTGGTCAGTTGTTAGTGGTTAGTTGTCAATGGTTGGTGGTCAGTGGTCAGTGGTTAGTGGTCAGTGGTTAGTGGTCAGTGATTGGTGGTTAGTGGTTAGTGGTTAGTGGTCAGTGGTCAGTGTTAATTAAGCATTAACAACTGACAACTGACAACTGACAAATAACAACTGACAAATAACAACTGACAAAAGACAACTGACAAACGACAAATAACGATTTAGTTACTCATACCTACTTACTAAGTAATTTGTTTAGCCTATAATCTCGACAATTCTGCACAAGCTTTTTACCCCGATTTAGCTGAAAACTAAAACCACAATGATTTCTCAAAAGTTTAAAAAGATGACAGTCTGGGCATTACTGGGCTTAGTGGCAACCTGGGTTGTCAGTTGTAGCACGGGTAATGTCAGCAGCGATACTAAAACTGCTTCAGGAGCGGCAAAAATTGAGTTTTGGACAATGTCGCTCAAACCCAAATTTAATGACTACTTCCAAAGCGCGATCGCCAATTTTGAATCGCAACAGGGTATTAAAGTTAACTGGGTAGATATACCTTGGGATGGTATGGAGAACAAAATTTTAACAGCTGTCTCCGCAAAAACGCCACCTGATGTGGTGAACCTAAACCCTGGTTTCGCGTCCCAATTAGCGGGGCGAAATGCTTGGTTGGATTTAGATGCGAAAATCCCTGCTGATGACCGTTCCTCCTATCTACCCAATATCTGGAAAGCTAGCACGTTGAATGGTAAGAGCTTCGGTATTCCCTGGTATCTCACTACACGACTA
>JANNFJ010000091.1:0-2756 GCA_031379725.1 Calothrix sp. OTE_75_metabat_31 | reverse complement strand
GGCCTACTGGCGGTTTGTGGGGGCTTTTTTGTCAGGCCGCGTGCGAGAAAAACCCCAGAACGTAAAGTTAACGATACACCTTTTAACATCGTCCATCTTGCCACCCACGGCAAATTTAGTTCGCGTGCCGACGACACTTATATATTGGCAGCCGACGGGCCAATCCACGTCAAGCAATTGAGCAGTTTCCTTCGTCAACGTGAGGAAATTCGACCCGAAGCCATACAGTTACTTGTTTTAAGCGCTTGCCAAACCGCCGCAGGTGATAAACGTGCTGCCCTTGGACTTGCTGGTGTGGCGATTCGCGCTGGCGCACGCAGTACGGTTGCGTCATTATGGCAAATTGACGACGAATCAACTGCAATATTTGTTGGTAGCTTTTACCAGCAGTTAAAGTTTAATATTAGCAAAGTCGAAGCCGTTCGCCGCGCTCAATTAGAACTGCTGAAACATCCTAACTACAATTCTCCTAGTTATTGGTCGGCATATATTTTGATTGGCAATTGGTTGTGAGGGATACGGATGATATCTTTAAACCTGGCGAAAAACCGTAAGGGCACGATTTCATTACTAATGAGGCTTAATCGACTATACAATATAGGTAATTTTGAAGACTTTTCAATAATCATCAATGGATACTAAAGCATTTAAGCGATCGCTCCAGCATTCCGAAAACTACCACCGTCGTGGCTTCGGTCATCAAGAGGAAGTAGCAACGCAATTACAATCGGAATATCAAAGCGATTTAATTCAACAAATTCGCAATTCTAACTATATTTTACAACGCGGTGATGTGACAATTCGCCTCGCTCAAGCTTTTGGTTTTTGCTGGGGTGTGGAACGTGCAGTAGCTATGGCATATGAAACCCGCAAGCATTTCCCGACTGAAAGGATTTGGATTACTAATGAAATAATTCATAATCCCTCGGTAAATCAACGTTTACGGGAAATGAACGTGCAATTTATTGAAGTTGAAACAGATGAAAAAAATTTCTCTGTAGTAGAAAGCGGTGACGTTGTAATCTTACCTGCTTTCGGTGCTAGCGTTCAAGAAATGCAGCTACTCAACGATAAAGGTTGCAAAATTGTTGACACCACTTGTCCTTGGGTTTCTAAAGTTTGGAATACTGTTGAGAAGCACAAAAAAGGCGTTTATACATCAATTATCCACGGTAAATATCAACACGAAGAAACTATTGCCACGAGTTCATTTGCTGGCACATATTTGATTATTTTGAATATGAAGCAAGCCGAATATGTCGCTAACTATATACTACATGGTGGCGACAAAAATGAATTTATGGCTAAATTTAGCAACTCGCATTCGCAAGGATTTGACCCCGATAGAGATTTGGAACGAGTTGGTATTGCCAATCAAACCACTATGCTCAAAGGTGAAACTGAGCTGATTGGTAAGTTGTTTGAAAAAACAATGATGGATAAATATGGTCCCCATGAATTAAACGAGCATTTTCAAAGCTTTAATACTATTTGTGACGCAACTCAAGAACGTCAAGATGCAATGTTTGGGTTAGTTAAAGAAAACCTCGATTTAATGATAGTAATAGGTGGTTTCAATTCCTCTAATACGACGCATCTACAAGAGATTACCGTCGAACGTGAAATTCCTTCGTATCATATTGATTGTGTTGAAAGAATTCACTCCAGAAAAAATATCGAACACCGTGAATTGAATGGGCAATTGAAAATAACAGAAAATTGGTTGCCCGATCGAGAAATTGTTGTGGGTGTAACTTCGGGTGCCTCGACCCCCGATAAGGTAGTTGAAGATGTGATTGAGCGAATTTTTGAGTTGAAAGCTACAGTAGCGATGGTTTAGGGAACACCAAAAAATAAATTATCCCAAATCGAAAGTCAACCTGTAGGGGCGCAAGGCATTGCGCCCTAATTATGAAATAATTTTTTAATTGAAAGTCCCTTAAATGCACAGGGTAGTCAGTAACATCATCTGATATAGGACTACTCTTTGATTTTTGAAAAGATACGTAGGGTGTGTTAGCGCTCTTGGTAACGCACCGTTCCCAGTCCTTGGTGCGTTAGCGCTCTTGGTAACGCACCCTACATATACTTAGATTTTTAAGCGCAAGCGCAGGCTACGCCAACACAAATCAAACCGGATTCCTATAGTGCATCTTATATTATTATCCGTAGGTTAGGCATCCCGCCTGACCTGACAGCACAAGCGAGATGGCTAACTTACAACCTATCAAAATTAATGATATGGACTACTAAAATTTAATGATGTGAAAATAAAGATTATTTATACCCCCCTTATTAACCGTGGTAAAGCTATCCGCAGTCCCCTAAATTAAAGATAAAATAATTTTATAGTAGTAGTAATTCTCCAAACCCATGACTCAAGCCTTACCTAAAATAGTCACCTTTGAGGAATTTGTTAATTACCTAGATAAAAATTCCGGGATACGCTACGAACTACATAATGGGGCAATCGTTGAAATGGCACAACCAGTAGGAGACCATGAAGAAGTAAAAGGTTTTGCAGCAAGAAAACTAACGGTAGAATTCGATCGATTAAACTTCCCCTACTTTATCCCCAACCAAGTTATAGTTAGGCCTCCTGATAAAGATTCTGGTTATTTCCCCGATGTGTTAGTGTTAGACCGAGCAAATCTGGTCAATGAAAAATTATGGAAAAAAGAATCTAGCATTACTTTAGGTGCATCGATACCTTTAGTGATTGAGGTTGTATCAACAAATTGGCGAGATGATTATCA
>JANNFJ010001419.1:0-5547 GCA_031379725.1 Calothrix sp. OTE_75_metabat_31 | reverse complement strand
GCAGTATTTTTATACTGCCTCAGTCTTGATGAAATAGTATTATCTTAAACTCGGTTGTGGATAGCTATTGTGGATACAAACGACCTAAAGCGATTTAAATTTACTTACTAATAAAGACTTTCTGCCTTGCAATATATTTTAGTCGGTTGCGTCTCAAAGTATTTAAATAACGCTGGACATATCCAACCTTCTATTTTTTTCTCACTCCAAAGATACCAATGTCCGCTATATTCTTCACGTAACCAAATCAACTCAACTTGATATGCTGGGAAAGGATTTGCGGAAAATAACAGTTTAAAGCCTTCATCAACGTTGGGAATGTCTTTAACAAGAACATCTATCATTTCCGGTATCCCACTGACAAATGGTTCATGCACAAGGTCTACTTGGTCGTCGTCGAATACCCATGTCCCGTGGTGTCGGTAAGGAAAAATTACCATAATTGTGTTTTTCATGTCGGGTTACTCTACTTCTCGATTTTGCAACAATTACGAATTCACCCAATTGCAGGATACCAACTCCCAGTTTACATCTGTAAAATGTAAACTTATGTAACGATATAATAAACCGTTGGCGATATGTCGAATAAAAGTCACGTAGGATAGGCATCCTGCCTGTCCGGTGTATGCAATTGAGAAGTATATACCAAAAACTTATCCAGTAATCAGCGGATTCTCAGTTAGGAAGTTTAAGTTAAGAATCGTGGAGCAAAATCTCAATAATGTGCCGTTTACTTGCCTATCTTGGTTCGTCTGTTTCTTTGGAAACCCTTTTATACAAACCCGAACATTCGCTGATTGTCCAAAGCTATAAACCCCGTGAGATGCTTTCTGGTACAGTGAATGCTGATGGTTTAGGTGTTGGCTGGTACGATTTACAAAAGAGTAGCGAACCTTTTGTATATAAAAATACCTTGCCAATTTGGAATGATACTAATTTGCCTATTCTTAGCCGCTATATTGAGTCGAGTAATGTATTAGCTTATGTACGTAGTGCCACAGCGGGACAAGCGTTAGATTTTAGTAATGCACAACCGTTTCAATATCAGAATTTATCGTTTATCCATAATGGTCTAATCGAGAAGTTTAAACAGACTTTATATCGACCGATACGGAAACAATTAAATGATGAAATTTACAACTGGATTCGTGGAAGTACTGATTCAGAACATATTTTTGCGATGATTTTGAATAAGTTGCAAGCAAGTCCCGGTAAGAGTTTGGAACAGGTTTTACATGCAAGTTTGATAGAATTGAAACAATTGACAGAAAGTTTTGAAACTTCTGCTTTAGTCAATATAGTAATTAGCGATGGGAAGCGTTTGATTGCCTCACGCTATGCGACCAAAACACCTGCACCTACACTATATTGGGTAAAAAATGACCCAAATTATCCAAACTCGGTGATTATTGCGTCTGAACCGTTGTTTACTGGTAATTGGAATGCATTTGGTGAAAATAGCATTATGAGTGTGGGAGAGGACTGTGATATCCGAATTGAGCAAATCTGATTTACAACCGAATGTTAGAGAAAATATTGCGATCGCACTCCACCATTGTCGTGCTAAAACGCTGGCTTTGTTGGCAAGCATTGACGAGGAAGCTTTTCGCTGTCAACCCCATGCCGATTTTAGTCCGGCTGGTTGGCATTTGGGACATATTGCATATACAGAATCTTTATGGTTATTGGAACGCAGTGCAGGTAATAACTGTATATTTCCCGAATATCGCAAATTATTTGCGGCAGACGGTTTACCAAAGTACAAACGAGTCCAATTACCAAGTATTGAGGAAACCCGCAATTATTTGGAGGTAGTGCGGAACAAGGTTTTAGATTATTTGCAAGTTGCAGTCGAGGTAGATGAAAGACTGTGGTGGTTTTTGCTTCAGCACGAAAGTCAGCATTGCGAAACTGTTTCGTTTGTTTTGAAATTAGTTAATCGTCAATTGTCAGTTGCCAGTTGTCAGTTGTCAGTGGTCAGTGGTCAATCCCCCACTCCCCTACTCCCTACTCCCTACTCTCTACTCCCTCAAGAAATGATTGAAATCCCAGGGGGTGAGTTTGAGATGGGAAGTAATGCAATAGATGCTTTGGATAACGAACGTTCGGCACATCGCGTGTATTTAGATACTTACTGCATTGACCGTTATCCAATAACTTGCGGTCAATATCGCCGTTTTATCGAGGCAGGTGGTTACAAAAATAATCAGTGGTGGTCGGATGCAGGTTGGATATGGTTGCAGTCAGAAGGGGTAACACAACCCCTTTATTGGTGCGACGATGCGATTGAAGAAAATTACCCGGTATATGGTGTAAGTTACTATGAAGCAGAAGCATATGCTGTTTTTGTAGGTAAACGTCTACCAACAGAAGCAGAATGGGAAAAAGCTGCAAGATGGGATGTAAAAGCAAACCGCAGTCGCAAGTATCCTTGGGGAGAGGAAGAACCAAGCAATTATTTTTGTAATTGCTTTGCTAATATTTCTCAAACTACACCAGTAAATGCTTATCCCAGAGGACAAAGTGCATATGGAATGTATGATGCTTTGGGAAATGTTTGGGAATGGACTAGTACCTGGTTTGATGCATATCCAGGTTTTGAATATTATCCTTACATGGGTTATTCGCAAATCTATTTTGACGGAGAACACCGGGTTTTAAAAGGTAGTAGCTGGGTAACAAATCCCGTTGCAATGCGTGCAAGTTTCCGCAACTGGTATCATCCCCACGTTCGGCAAATTTTTGCAGGGTTTCGATGCGCCAGTTAGTCGTAGGGGCACGATATATCGTGCCCTTACCATATCGTGAAATAACGAAAAATCATCATGTGAGGGATGATATCCCGGACAGTGGTATCCTACAGGAGTCATTTCCCCATCTCCTATTTCCTAAACTCCGTCAATCTAGCCCAAGCGTGATGTTTTTAGCTATAGCTTTGTGTTTCACTGGCTAAATGTTTTGGTGCTTTGCGTACAGTTAATGAATTTAATCAAGCTTTCGGAGGCTAAATGACGATTTTTGAAACTACCAGCAGTCAGGTTTATTCGCAAGATACCGAGAAACGCTTGATAATTCAACATTTATATAATGCAATTGAAATTACTACCACAGCTGGAAGTGATGTAGTAAACGGTTTGACTCAAAGACCGAAAACTTTACCACCACGTTATTTTTATGATGATAGGGGTTCGGAATTATTCGAGCAAATCTGTGAATTGCCGGAATATTACGTGACTCGAACTGAAACTTCGATTTTACAAGCTTGTGCGGGTGAAATTGCTCAAATTACAGGTAAATGCGAACTTGTTGAACTCGGTAGTGGCAGTTCGACAAAAACTCGTATTTTACTCGATGCTTATCAAGAGCAAAATTTGCCTTTACGTTATATTCCAGTCGATGTGAGTGGAGGAATGTTGGAGACGGCAGCAAGGCAATTATTGGTAGAATATCCGCAATTGGAAGTCAATGCTTTAGCACTTCCCTACGAACTTGCTTTACAACAACTTCCAGCACCACAATTACCAACTCGAATGATTGCGTTTATTGGTAGTACTTTGGGCAATTTGAACCCCCAGGAGTGCGAAGTTTTCTTTTCACAAATTACCCAAGGGTTACATGAAGGTGAATATTTATTACTAGGGGTAGATTTACAAAAGCAAATACCTATTCTCGAAGCTGCTTATAATGATAGTCAGGGTGTAACAGCAGCGTTTAACTTGAATATGCTGGAGCATTTGAATCGGTTGTATGAAGGAAATTTTGATACTACGCAATTTGAACATTGGGCATTTTACAACGAAACCGAAAATCAAATTGAGATGCATTTGCGATCGCTGAAATCCCAAAGTGTGGAATTATCTGCTCTTAATCTCAAGGTTGATTTTACTGCTGGTGAAACTATCATGACTGAGATTTCACGCAAATTTGATATCGAAGTTATTCAGCAGCAATTAAATATGCATAATTTAATTACACGGAAAGTGTGGACTGATACAAATAATTGGTGTGGTTTATTGCTTTGTCAATTGTCAGTTGTCAGTTGTTAGTGGTTAGTTGTCAGTGGTCACTGGTCAGTTGTTGATTGTTATAAAGCAGTTCCCAACCAGGTGAGGTACGTATGTAGGGGCGCAAGGCATTGCGCCCTTGTCTTGGTGTAAAATGGCTGTACCTCAGATGAGAAACGCTATAACTCCCTACTCCCCACTCTTACTCGCAAGCAAGCTATAAAGTATATGTAGTCAAACCATAAATGTGAGGTGCGAACTGTATGACAAGCTACCAAATGAATTTAGATGCAACATCTAATAGTGATTATGTGGATGAATTAATTGCTAAAAATACTGTTATCAACCACGTTGAGGTAATCGAGAACGTTATCGATACCCTCGAACAAGATGACAGTGCAATGGTTAGTCAACCTTCGACCGGTGCTTATCTATGGAAGTTCAAATATGGCAGCGTCGAAGTATTCGTACAGCTTACAGGTATAACCGATGAAGATACTCTAACCGTTTGGTCTGTAGTACTCAAGCTACCTGCAAAAAATGAACCTCAGTTAATGCGAAGGTTGTTGGAAATGAATTCCAGCACTTTTGAATCGCGTTTTGCTATTATCGATAACCAGGTAGTTGCTTTGGGAACAAGCACCCTTGCAGAATTATCTGCAACTGATGTATCTCGGTTGATTACTGTTGTTGCAACAGTTGCTGACAATAATGACGATACTTTACAGTCAGAATTTGGTCTAAGTTAAAAGTTAGGAGTTGTAGGGATGCATTCATTTTGTGTTTCTACAATTCCTAATTTTGAATTTTAACTTCTAATATAAGAAATTAAAAATATATTCTGATATAACTCGTAAATATGCTTGAAACCCTTACCAATAACAACTGACTAATGACTAATGACAACTGACCAATGACAACTGACAAATAACTATTCAAATGATTTGGCGATTGATACCATTAATAGAAGCATCTGGCCATGTACAAATGGCAATTGATAAATGGTTACTTGAACAGCATGTAGCGGGTAATCATTCTCCTGTATTACGTTTTTATACATGGTCTTGTCCGACGATTTCTTTAGGGTATCATCAAAAAAAATATCCCGAACATTGGGAAGAGCTTATTTGGCAAGGGAAAAAGCTGGAATTGGTCAAGCGTCCTACGGGTGGAAGGGCTGTTTTACACCAGGGTGATTTGACTTATGCTGTGGTAACTTCGGTGACTAGTCAGAGTCGGATGCAAGCATATCAACAAGTTTGTGAGTTTTTGATTGCCGGATGGAAAAATCTAGGTGTTGATTTGCATTATGGTACTGCAGGACGGGGTTATATTCACAATCCTAACTGTTTTGGTACGGCTACTGCGGCTGATTTAGTTACTATAGATGGATGTAAGTTTATTGGTAGCGCTCAATTGCGAAGGGGTGATGCAATTTTACAGCATGGTTCTATGCGGTTGCAACCCGATGGAGAATTGTTTGCTGAGGTGTTTGGTGAGGTGTTTGCTTCGATGCATGTTGTTGATGATGTTGAGATGATTG
>JANNFJ010001409.1:0-2134 GCA_031379725.1 Calothrix sp. OTE_75_metabat_31 | reverse complement strand
ACCCATCTTTATCAACGGTGTCGAAGGACATGTCGCCGTCCGCGATTGGATGACCAGCGACTACGAAACCCAACAGCGACAACTGGGAAATATCGAAACCCTTTCACTATCCAAAGAAGCCGTAAAAGTCGATGCAGTTGTCTCCACCATCGGTTTTCCCCTCGTCGGTGGCCCCGCAGGCTCAATGGAAGGGGGGAGACAGGTTGAAGTAGCAAAACGCATCCTCACTGCCAAGAATGTTCCGTACTTTGTAGCTGCACCCCTATTAATTCAAGATATCCATTCCTGGACGCGCCAAGGTATCGGCGGCTTGCAAAGTGTTGTCTTATACGCATTACCCGAACTCGATGGGGCAATTGATACTATACCCCTCGGCGGTTTAGTCGGTGAAGATATTTATTTAGTCCCTGAAAGAGTTGAACGTTTAATTGGTAGAGTCAAAAGCTGGATTAATCTACGAAAAAAACCGGCATCCGAACGTAAAATTGCTGTTATTTTATATGGTTTTCCACCAGGTTACGGTGCAACGGGAACCGCCGCATTATTGAATGTGCCGCGCAGCTTAATTAAATTTTTAAAAGCACTCAAGAATCAAGGTTACACTGTTGGAGATTTGCCTGAAGATGGTGAAGAGTTAATTCGACAAGTTAAAGCATCTGATGAAGAATTTACCTCACGCAGAGGCGCAGAGTCGCAGAGAGTTTCTCAAGATTCTTCTCTGTGCGCCTTTGCGCCTCTGCGTGATACTTATGTCAATGTTCGCACTCTAGAAAAATGGCTTGGCTATCTCCAAACAAAGCGCATTGAAAAGCAATGGAAGTCTTTGACTGAAAGCGGGATTAAAACCTATGGTGATGACCTGCATATCAGCGGCATCAATTTAGGAAATATTTGGATTGGCGTGCAACCACCTTTGGGTATTCAAGGCGACCCAATGCGGTTGATGTTTGAACGCGATATGACTCCGCACCCCCAATATGCTGCCTATTATAAATGGCTGCAAAATGAATTTGAAGCTGATGCTATTGTCCATTTTGGGATGCATGGAACTGTAGAATGGTTGCCTGGTTCGCCGTTAGGTAATACGGGTTATTCTTGGTCGGATATTTTGTTGGGTAATTTGCCGAATCTATATATATATGCTGCTAATAATCCTTCGGAATCAATTTTGGCGAAACGTCGCGGTTATGGTGTGTTGATTTCGCATAATGTGCCTCCTTATGGACGTGCGGGTTTATATAAGGAGTTGGTGACTCTGCGCGAGTTGATTGCTGAATATCGAGAAGATTCTGAGAAAAATTATCTGTTGAAAGAGGCGATTTGTAAGAAGATTGTTGATACTGGTTTGGATGATGATTGTCCTTTTGAGGAGGGGAAGAAGTTAGGGATTTCGTTTAGTCCTGAAAATGTTACGATGTTTAGCGTTTATGCTTTTAATGATTATTTAGTTCAACTATATGAGTATTTGCAGGTTTTAGAAAATCGTTTGTTTTCTTCGGGTTTACATGTGTTGGGTGATGCACCAAATGAGAATGAGATGGATTCTTATTTGGATGCATATTTTGGGGAGGAGTACGAACCACAGAGGCACGGAGGTCACGGAGGAAGAGGGGAAGAGGTGAGGGAGATCAGAGATTTACTTTTGCAAAATACTGATGAGTTAACGAATCTTTTACGTGGTTTGAATGGTGAATATATTCCTCCTGCTCCGGGTGGTGATTTGTTGCGTGATGGTGCTGGGGTGTTACCGACTGGGCGCAATATTCATGCTTTAGACCCTTATCGGATGCCTTCTGCTGCTGCGTATGAAAGGGGTAGGGAAATTGCTCAGAAAATTATTGCTCAAAATTTAGAAGAGAATGGTAAGTATCCCGAAACTGTTGCGGTTATGTTATGGGGTTTGGATGCGATTAAAACTAAGGGTGAGTCGCTGGGGATTTTATTGGAGTTGGTTGGTGCTAAACCTGTTAAGGAGGGTACGGGACGTATTGTTAGATATGAATTGAAAGCTTTGGAGGATGTTGGTCATCCTCGGATTGATGTGTTAGCAAATTTATCGGGTATTTTCCGCGATAGTTTTGTAAATATTATTGAGTTGTTGGATGATTTGTTTCAACGTGCGGCTGATGCGGAT
>JANNFJ010001402.1:0-3226 GCA_031379725.1 Calothrix sp. OTE_75_metabat_31 | reverse complement strand
TGATACAAGTCAATTTTGAACCAACTTTTATTTACCGTGCTGATGCACCAATAAAAGGAAAGGTAGCAATTATCTCCGGAGGTGGGAGCGGTCACGAACCGATGCACGCGGGATTTGTGGGGATGGGAATGCTTGATGCTGCCTGTCCTGGAGAAGTTTTTACTTCTCCGACACCCGACCAAATGTTAGAAGCAGCTAAAACTGTTGATGGTGGTGCGGGTATACTTTATATCGTCAAAAATTATAGTGGCGATGTGATGAACTTTGAAATGGCCACAGAATTTGCCCATTGTCAAGGAATTCGGGTGCTGAATATTACCATTGACGATGATGTGGGAGTGAAAAATACTTTGTATACCCAAGGAAGACGGGGTGTCGGCACAACAATTTTAGCAGAGAAGATTTGTGGTGCAGCGGCGCAGCGCGGGTATGATTTGCGTGCCGTTGCAAGTTTATGCCGTCGGGTAAATTTAAATGGACGCAGTATTGGTATGGCATTGAGTTCCTGTACGGTTCCAGTGAGGATGCTACCAACATTTGAGTTGAGTTCTCAAGCAATGGAAATGGGTGTGGGAATTCACGGAGAACAAGGCCGAAAGCGGATGGATTTGATGTCCGCAAATGAAATCACATCAATGCTAGCTTTATCAATTATTGAGGATTCGGTATACAAACGCACGTTACGCGAATGGGACAGCGAAAACGGAAAATGGTTCGATGTGGAAATGATTAATCAACCGTTTCAAAAAGGCGATCGCATTCTCGCTTTTGTGAATGGTATGGGTGGTACTCCGACTTCAGAACTTTATATTGTTTACAGAAAGCTGGCAGAGATATGCGCTAAAAGGGGTTTACAAATTGTTCGCAATCTCATCGGGTCTTATATTACTTCCTTGGAGATGCAAGGTTGCTCAATAACTTTACTCAAATTAGATGATGAGATGATTGAGTTATGGGATGCTCCTGTGAAAACATCAAGCTTTTGCTGGGGTGGTTAATTAGGGGATAACCTATGAAAAAAGAGCAAATTTTGCGGTGGTTGCAGCGCTTTGGGAATAAAATTGAGCAAAATAAAGATTATTTGACGGAACTAGATGCGGCCATTGGTGATGCTGACCACGGTATCAATATGGAACGTGGTTTTAGAAAATTACTCGTTCAACTGCCGAGTCTTTCTTATAAAGATGATATTGGTAGTATTCTCAAAGCGGTGAGTATGACTCTAATCTCCAGTATCGGAGGTGCGAGCGGCCCCTTATATGGTACTTTTTTTCTACGTGCGAGTGCTGTCGTTGCCGATAAGCAGGAACTCGACGAACGGGATATGCTAGAAATGTTAAAGGCAGGATTGGATGGTGTGGCAGAACGGGGCAAAACTCAACTTGGAGATAAGACCATGCTTGACGTGCTACATCCGGCTGTAACTGCATTTGAAAAAGCTGTGAATGACCGAAAAGCGATGTTAGAAGCAATGGAATATGCTTTGTTATCTGCCGAACAAGGGATGAAAAATACCGCTTCGATGCAAGCCAAAAAAGGTCGTGCCAGTTATTTAGGCGATCGCAGTTTGGGACATCAAGACCCTGGTGCAACTTCAACTTATATCATGTTGAAATGTTTGTACGATAGCATGAAAGAGTATTAAATTGGTCGTTTGTCAGTGGTCAGTGGTACAGACTTAGGTCGTGTTTACGAGTCGTGAAATAAATAAATATTTTTATTTATGCTTGCCTACTCAATACATCTCAAATTAACGGTTAGTCAAATATAAAGCTTCGGGGTTAAAAACGTGGCAGTGGTTGGTATTGTCATAGTTTCTCACAGCAAGCAACTAGCAGAAGGTGTGCGGGAACTAGCAGCACAAATGGTTCAAGGTCAGGTTTCCCTTGCGGTAGGGAGTGGTATTGACGACCCAGAGAATCCGCTGGGAACTGATGTCATGCAAGTACATCAAGCAATTGAATCAGTTTACAGTCCTGCGGGTGTTGTCGTTTTGATGGATATGGGTAGCGCTTTGATGAGTGCGGAAATGGCTTTGGAATTTCTGCCTATCGAACAACGCGAGAATATTTATTTATGTGAAGCACCTTTGGTAGAAGGTACTTTAGCAGCAGTCGTATCAGCGGCAGCAGGTGGTACTATCGAGCAGGTTATTACCGAAGCTCGTGGTGCGTTGCGAGTAAAAGCTTCCCTGTTGGGTATCGATATACCTTCGATACCTGAATGCGTAATTGTACAACCACAATCCGAATGGCAGCCAAAAGAAATACAGTTATCTATTAGTAATGTACTCGGCTTACATGCCCGTCCAGCAGCTAAATTTGTCGCTACCTCCTCTCAATTCAAAGCACAAATCAAAGTTAAAAATCTAACTAAGAAAACCGAATACGTTCGTGCTGATAGCATCAACCAAGTGGCAATGTTGGGGGTACGTCACGGGCACGAACTAGCAATTTCAGCAACGGGTATCGATGCCGATGCAGCTTTGGTAGCTTTACAAGCATTGGTTGAAAACAACTTTGGTGAAGGTGATACCCCTATTTTCCTCCCAGAAATTCCCGACTTTAAAAGCGAAGAAAATACTCATATACCCACCCTCAAAGGCATTGCGGCATCACCCGGAGTGGCTATTGCTCCCATTGTCCGTTATACAGTTACATCGGTAATTCGCAATCAACTTCCCACCTTACAGTCACCGCAATATTACATAGATAATCCCACCCGTGAGTGGAAACATTTACAAGAAACTCTCAATCATGCTTCCCAAGAAATAGAAACGCTACTTTCCCAAACATCGACCCAAATCGGCGATGCCGAAGCCGCAATTTTTGACGCACATCTACTATTTCTCCACGACCCTATTATTCTCGAAGCCCTACATCACTACATTTATACCCAACACATCAACGCGGCTTCCGCATGGCTTGCCGTAGTTGAGGAACTCACCAACCAATACCGCACCCACTACGATTCCTATTTGCGATCGCGTGCTGCTGATGTCATGGATGTGGGTCAGCGGGTGTTACGATTGCTACTTGGGACGGCTGTAACTCACCTCAATTTAACCCAACCATCAATCCTCATTGCCACCGACCTCACCCCCTCGGATACAGCACAGTTAGATACGAGTAAAGTTTTAGGTATTTGTACAACAGCCGGAAGTTCGACATCACACACCGCCATCATTGCCCGCAGCTTGGGCATACCCGCAGTAGTCGGTGTATCT
>JANNFJ010001397.1:0-3822 GCA_031379725.1 Calothrix sp. OTE_75_metabat_31 | reverse complement strand
ATCCGCATCGGATGCAGTGAAAATTGAAGGCATTAAGTCCACGAATCCTTCGATTTCTGCCATATCCCCATTTGCAGGTGTCATCGCTTCTGCTACAGAAGAAATAGGTAATACTTGCAACTGGAGGGTTTGCTGCCAAGACCGACCAAGTATATCCGACATTAAATCACCCGAACAGCGCACTTCCCATGCGCCTACAGCAAAGTAGGTAAAGGGAATTACTGCCATTAAGCCTTCAGCATTTGTACGACGCGATCGCTTGTGAATTCGCCTTCTTGGAGGATTTTCCGCAGGCGATAAGTGAGTTACCCGCACTTCTATATCCGTATTCGCACTGGCAGTACGAGCCACTACTCGATACCGTCCCTCAGTAATTTCTACATAGGGAGATTCTAGGGATTGCCAAGCGCGATCGCCTTGTTTTTGTATCAGAAATTGCCACTGTTCCATCGTCCGTGAGGTCAAAACCGTTGAACTGCTGAGTAATAATTGCATTGCCTTGCTAGTCAGTTTACCTTAGCAATTTGCAATTACATCACTCATTATGTTGTTTTTATTAAAACATGGCTACTTTTATGCTTAAGTGTTGTAACTAACTGCCTCTAAGCCTGTAAATACTGTCCATTCGGGCTAATTGTAATTTTTTGAGGTCAATTTATTTAAAAACAGCGGTTTGCTTTATCACATCTTTATTTAAAGCACTGTATCCAATTAGCCAGACTCGGCAGTTTTCCAGATTACATTATTTTGCTTTTGCTCCTGAGAAAAACAAGAAGACAATCACTTTTACTTTTAAAGGTTCTATCGGAAAAACAGTAATTTTACTTAGTCTAGATAGATGATTGTCTATGTAAGTCTTTAAAAACACGCTTATTATACTGAATTAGATTTAATATAGTCATTATGACATCGAACCTAATACTGCTCGGTTAAAGATTTAGATCCCCCAACCCCTAAAGCTAAAAGTCTTTCAAAGTCAATCTTATTAGGGAGGAGCGATTAGGCCAAAACGTCTTAACCACTAGTATTGACATCGAACCGACAGCTATAATAACTGAGTAATTATTGATACTTTATGTTTAAGCCGATAACGAGTTGTACGGAAAATCTCGAATTCAGCGATCGCGTCAATAATTTGATGATGCAGGTAGATGCTCTCGTAGAGTCCCAAGAGTATCAGCAAGCACAAAAAATACTCCAAGAAGCTTTAGAAATTGCTCCCGATGATGTAGAGGTTTTAAGGCAGTATGGGAAAATTTTAGCAAAATTAGGTCAGTTTCAAGAAGCATTTGACATATTTAATAAGGCTCTTGTAATTAAACCTAATAATGTTGATGTGCTGAGAAATTATGGTTTTGCATTAACAGAAAAGGGTGATTTTGAGAAAGCAATAATAATTTTCAAAAAAGCCATTATCATTGCTCCAAATGATGTTACAATGTTGAGTTCTTACAGCAAAGCCTTAAGAAAAAAAGGTGATATTCAAGAGTTATTGTCTATACTGAAAAGCCTACTTAAAATTGAACCTGATAATTTTATTACTTTAAATAGTTATGCAAACGCTTTAATTCAAAAGTCTAGATATGAGGAAGCATTTGAATTATTTGAACGCTCTTTACAACTTCAACCTGATAATCTTATTACTTTAAATAGTTATGGGAACGCTTTAATTCAAAAGTCTAGATATGAGAAAGCATTTGAATTACTTGAAAGGTCTTTACAACTTCAACCTGATAATTTTATTACTCTAAATAGCTATGCGAAAGCTTTAGTTGAAAATTCTAGACATGAAGAAGGATTTAAATTATTTGAGCGTTCTCTACAACTTAAAACTGATAATAGAACTATTAAAAGTTATGTTATCGCATTAAACTATTATGCAAATACTTTAGTCGAAAAGTCTAGACATCAAGAAGGATTTGAATTATTTGAGCGTTCGCTGAAAATTCAAACCGATAATATTATTACTTTAAATAGCTATGCAAAGGCTTTAGTTGAAAATTCTAGATATGAAGAAGGATTTAAATTATTTGAGCGTTCTCTACAACTACAATCTGATAATATTTTTACCTTAAATAGTTATGCAAATGCTTTAGTGGGAAAAGAACAATATGAAAAAGCATTTAAATTATTTAAATATTTGCTACAAATCAAGCCAGATGATGTTATCTCATTAACTAGTTATGCAAAAGCTTTAGCAAGAATTAGAAGATATGATAAAGCTTTTGAAAATTTCAATAAAGCTTTAAAATTTCAGCCTGATGATGCTGTCACTCTTAGATGTTATGCAGAAGAATTAGCAAATTTTGGTAATTACGAAAAAGCTTTTGATTTTTTTGAAAAATCACTAAAAATCAAGATATATGATGAAATTACTTTAGCAAAGTACATAAGTCATCTCAAAAGTTATGGCTTAATTTTTTTAGAGCAAGGTGAGTACAGCAAAGCTTGTAAATTGTTACACAGGTGTTTAACCCTCCAACAAAATAACTTTATATTATTTAAATATGCTAGGTCATTAGAGGAAATCGGCAAGTACCAAGAAGCAATATCTCAGCTTGAAACAATTGATTTGCGTAACTATCCTCAGTACCGTGCTAATGTTATCCGGCTCTATTTAGGAAGATTGTATTATCGTATAAATAAAAAAGATACAGGCGACCAATGTTTTGAGGAAGCGATCGCTAACTCTAATGATAAAGAACGAACATTGCTTTACAGTGCTAGAAGTATCTTAGCGACAAACCCTTATAGCGATACTGCTGTACATATGTTGCAGCAAATAGCCAAGGAATCACCACGTTACGCAGAAGCGCTGGAAATGTTAACCTTAAATTTTAACCAAGAAGACTATTTTGGTATGGTTAGCACTATTGATTCTCAAAGCGGTTTGAGCGACACCGAAATGCTGAACCGGGCAATGTACCACAAAATTGCCAATGAGGTTGTTATCCTCAAGAGCATTGCTTCGCGCATTTTACACTTTTCTCAGAGTGAAGACCCCCTACTGGGCTGTATCATCAAAAATATTGAGGATGTATCCGAACAAATTGATTCTCGCAAGGCAGAGCAAAGGTCAAAAATGGCTGAAATACCTTATGATGACTATGGAGAAATACTAGCCATAATTTCTAAGACTGCTCACGATATTTCCGATTTTGTCAATAACGAGTTGGCGACAATCAAGTCTAAAACTCAACGAGCAATGCGAAAACTTGAACCTGACACTCCTCAGTATAGCCAGTTAAATAAGTTACTCAGTCAATTAGAACTTACTCAAGCAGCATTAAATGACCTAAAGGCAATAAATGAGGGAATTACAATTAAGCCTCATCGTTTTTTAGTTAAAAAGTTGTTTGAAAAATGGGAAGCAAATCCGAAAATTGACAGTGCAAGTATTTACCTAGATATTCAGAATGGCGATCAACAATTTGAAGGTGACGAGGAAAAAATTAAGAGTGCCCTTCAGGAATTGGTCGAAAATTCTCTCAAGCATAATGCGAATAAATCTGATTTAGAGATTCATATTACTTGTAAAGATGTAGTGAATCCTCCAGGAATTCGAGGTTATAACATCCCTGGAGAACAAAAATATCTTGCGATAGAGTTTTCCGATAATGGCAAAGGTGTACCAGATGATAAAAAAGATTGGATATTTCAACCGTTGAAAACAACTTCTCCTGAAGGTAAAGGCAGTGGTTTGGGACTTTTTATTATTCGTAAGACTTTGGCTAAAATGAATGCCTACATCCGCGAAAGCGGAAACAAGGGAGTTAAATTTGAAATCTTTATACCATATGAAATAAGCAAAAATATTATGAG
>JANNFJ010001390.1:0-6678 GCA_031379725.1 Calothrix sp. OTE_75_metabat_31 | reverse complement strand
CAAATCGACAGGATGGAAACTAGTTTTGGCAGGTGGTGTCAGCGATACGAAGTCATTTACTTCGCAATTATTGAACGACATTGCCAAAAATCCGAATATTGTCTTTGCAGGAGAACTACTAGGAGCGCGATTAGCTGAGATTGTCCGAGGAGCAGGATTATTCGCTCTACCTTCAGATTTGGAAGGATTGCCCCTAGCAATGCTCGAAGCGATGCGCGAAGGTATTCCCGTTTTGGCAAGCAATATTCCACCTCACCAACAATTACTCTCATCCGGACGCGGAATTATGTTTGATGCCGGGGATGTTGATTCTTGTTCGCGCAGCTTGGAATGGTCGATTCAGCATCCACGCGAACGCGCCCAAATGGCTACGAATGCTCAAAACTACGTTGAGCTTAATTACAGTTGGGAGCGAATTACATCAGAAACCTTGCGATTATATGGAAGGGTTTTGAATTCACCGCGATCGCTAGAAATATCGGCAACGAGCGAATCGAAACGAAGCGAGTTGACCAGCGCAATTGGTAAGAAATAGATATTCACGGAACAGGCTACAAGCCTATACTACAACATTTGGAACTTGGTATATAGCGATGGAAAAAGGCTTTGGGTATTTTTTGGCAGTATTAAGAAGGCGGGGGTTGCCTGCTTTGGTAACATTTGCTGCTGTTATGGGTGGAGCTTTTGTTTACTTAAAAGTAACACCGCGTATGTATGAAACTTCATCAAGGTTAGTTTTAGACGATAAACAGGTGAGTGTTTCCGAATTAGGGCGCGATTTGAGCCAGACTGGAAATACCCTTGGTAATAGTCCGTTGGCAAATCAAGCCGAGGTGGTTAAATCCGAACGGGTATTGCAACAGGCATTAGCGATTGCATCGAGTTCCCAACCCGGAAATGGAGTCACCACCGATGAGTTAAGCGCAATGACGCGAGTCAAAGTCATTCCCGGAACGAATATTCTCGAACTTAGCTATCAATCCCAAAACCCCAAACTTGCAGCCCACTTGCTCAATTCGGTGGCAATGGCGGTAATTGGTGACAATATCAAATCAATTAGTACCGAAGCTACTAAAGTTCGTCAATTTTTGGAGTTGCAAGTACCCCAAGCGCGGAACCAACTGCAACAAGCTGAAGCAGCAGAAAATAAATATCGCACTCAGACCGGGATTGTTTCTTTTGACGAACAAACCAAAAGCCTAGTTGCTAGTTTAGCTAACCTCCAAGACCAAGAACGTACCCTAGCCAACCAACTCACCGAAGCGCGATCGCGGGATGCGTCACTACGCCAAATCACCGATACCAAAGCTCTAGATACAGCATATAGCGCAGTTCGCTCTGGGCAAGATGACGAAATCAAAAAACTCCGAACCAGACTGGCCGACCAAGAAAGCCAACTCATCGAAGCCCGATTAAAATTTACCGAAAACCATCCCACCGTCGTCAAACTACTCCAACAGCGGGATGCCCTTCGCAGTTTATATAGCCAACAACTCGCCCGCGTTGGCCCCCAAAATCAACCAACTTCCTCCAATAACATTGCCAACGACCAAATTAGTCAAGACCTGACATCAAAACTAATTGTCAACGATGTTGAGCGCGTCGCACTTGGCAACAAACTCCAACTCGTGCAAACCGAAACTGCTAAACTCCAAAATCGCCTAACCCAACTCCCACTCCAACTACAGCCCCTAACTACACTCATCCGTCAACGCGAAGAAAGCTCTGCATCGCTGAAATTCCTCCAAAGCAAACTCGAAGAAGCACGCATTGCCGAAGCGCAAAAAGTTAGCAACATCCAAGTTATCCAGGCCGCGAAAACTCCCAGCGAACCCGCATCCCCAAAACCCAAAGTAATATTTTCGCTTGCTGCGGTTTTCGGGGCTTTCCTCGCCACCGGGGTAATACTGCTATTAGAAGTAATGGATAATACTCTGCGCGATGCTTCGGAAGCTGAAGAATTACTTCAACTACCGTTAGTCGGAGTACTACCACGCTTACCCGGTAAAACTCTTGTGCTGCATCCTGCCGACCGTTTCCTCGATAACGTCGGCTTGGTTGAACCCTACCGTACCCTCTTTAAAACCCTCGAATTTCGCAGTCCAGAAAACTTACGGCTACTAGTCGTAACTAGCACTATCTCCGGTGAAGGTAAATCGATTGTCGCTTCGCACCTTGCCGCCGTTTCGGCAATGTTGTCGCGCCGAACATTACTTATCGATGCCGACTTGCGAAGACCTATCCAACATACACTTTTTAACTTACCTCCTAAACCCGGAATTAGTGATGTTATTGAAGGTGAAAAGAGTTTATTCAACGCCATCCAAAAGACCGACATTGAAAATCTTTCAGTGCTGACATGTGGTGAATTACACGGGCGACCATCGCAGTTACTCGAATCATCTGCGATGAAAGCCCTAATTAGCGAAGCTGGCAATCATTATGATTTCGTAGTCATTGACACTCCACCTCTGAGTGCTTGCTCGGATGCCGCCACATTAGGACGCTACAGCGAAGGTGTATTAATGGTGACAAGACCTAATTTTACCGTTAAAGAGATATTACAACGTGCAGTTTCCGAACTCACTCAAAATCGCATTCCCATCGTCGGAGTCGTAGTCAATGGCATGACATCAACAACCGAACAGTATTACCGCTATCCCGTTAAAGGTTATCAAATGAAACGATTGCAGAAAGTAGGGAGTGAGGAGTAGGGGGTTAAAAGTTAATAGTATTCCTGTTAAGGTGATGCATCAAAAAAGATTCTTTCTTCGTGTTCTTTGTGGTTCAAATAATTTTTTTTAACCACAAAGGACACGAAGGGCACAAAGAGAAGAAAAAACTAGACGTTTTGAACCAGCTTTTACCTACCTTGATAGGGGCAGGTCTAAAACTGCTAATAATTTACTTCTCCCCCCTACTTCCTTTTCCTTTATGCTCGCAAACCAACGCTCAACTTATTTTTCACTATTGGCACTGATGCTTCTAATTGCTGTGGCGACTGGATTTGCGGCAGGTGCGAATCCTATGTACTTGGGGTTGGTATTTGGGGCAATACCTGCCGTAATCTTCTTTTTTGCACGATTTGAACAAGCTGTAATTGGTTTGTTGATTTTGCGTAGTGCTTTAGATCCATTTTCAGGACAGCAACTGCCAGCAGTTTTTGCGATCGCATTAAATGCCTTAACTATTCTGTATGTAGTCGTACAATTGCTAACTGGAAAACGAGTACGCACTGATAAATTTTGGTGGTTATTTGCAGCTTGGGTAGCATTACAAGGGTTATGGCTAATACTAATGTATTTCGGTGGTTTGGGGTTGGATGCATCGTATTTACCGATAAGTATCCGCGAGTGGGTACGAATATTGTCATGGTTGATGGTTTATTTGTTGGTGATGCAACTCCAAGACAAAATCCATCCCGAAAAGTTGATTTCCAAGCTGTTTTTGGCGTTGATTGTTCCTAGTACTGTTGCAATCGGGCAAATTTTTGTACCGTTTCTGCTACCTGCGGTATTTGTTGGTGGTGGAGAGGATGGTGCAAGTCCGATTCAAAGCGTTTCCCGTATCAACGGAACCCTTGGACATCCCAATACTTTTGCAACGTTTTTATTACTATTTTTTGGTTTGACGTTGTGGAAATTGGGTAAAGCAAAGGAGCGTCAGTGGATTTGGCTCTCGTTGTTGGGAATGCTCGCGTTTTTGTATGCGAGTACCAAAGCTTTGTTTGCTTTGGGAATGCTGGGTGTTTTTCTATTAGTGTTTATTGCTCCCAAATTGAGCATACCGAAACTTGTGGGAGGAGTGCTGCTGTTTGGAATTGCTCTAGCATTGTTTGGAAGTACTGAGTTCGGGCAACAGCGTCTGGCTTCGCTTGGCGCAACTCCCTTGCTCAATCCGAATATTGACATATCACGGGCAATTCTATTGTCAACAGCAGATGGTAACAGTTTTAACTGGCGGTTAGCACAGTGGACTTTCCTCTTACAAGCTTGGCAACAGCATCCTATTTTTGGTTACGGATTGGCGACATGTAAATATTTAACAAATCTTGTCGCTTATGCCCATAACGATTATGTACGCGCTTTAGCCGAAGGTGGATTAGTCGGATTTGCAGCTTTTTTACTTTTCCTAATGGCACAACTAATACGTTTATTACAGTTATTTAGGGCTGCACCTACTGGAAGCAGACAACGCAATTTATGTTTGATTTTAATAGCAGTCTTTGCTGCGACATTAATGGGTATGCTCACCGAAAATATTTGGAGTCACACAACTTTATTTTTCTATTGGTGGACAATAATTGCCGTAGTTGGTTGGAAATGGGATGAAAAAATTATGAATCAGGAGTTAGGAAAGGCGGGTTTATCAAAATATCTAATTAACCGATAAGTAATTAGTTAGGGCTTACGCAAAAACTCTCCCAAACCCGCCCCACCTCTGTGTTGTCTGCGTCCCTTCACGGAGTTTACCCTTGAGCGAAGCGAAGGGTTCGAGGGCAAGCCTCTGTGGTTTATTATTCCGTGGTCTTTGCGTAAGTCCTATTAGTGAACCCGCCCGTACAGAGTTAGGAATTATAAATATTTTCCCTTCTCCTTTTCCCCTCTACACCCCACACCCTAATTTATGAAAGTATCAATTATTATTCCTGCCTACAATTCAATGAAGTTTCTACCAGAAACTTTAGCCTCGGTTTGGCAACAGACTTTTACTGATTTTGAAGTTTTGATTATTGATGATGGTAGTTCGGATGATATTAAAGAATGGGTTTCTCAAATTGCTGATGCCAAATTAAAATTGATTTCTCAACCGAATCAAGGAGCGTCAGCCGCTCGTAATCAGGGGATTCGGGCGGCGAGTGGTGAATACATTGCTTTTCTGGATGCAGATGATTTATGGATGCCAACTAAGTTAGAAACACATGTTTCTTATTTAGAGCAAAATCCTGATATTGGTTTAGTTTATAGTTGGACAGCAATTACTGATGCTCAAGGCAAACCTACTGGTAGGGTGATGACACCAACTGATGAAGGTGATATTTTTATAAAAATTTTAGCAAGGAATATCGTTGTTTGTCCTTCTGTAGTGGTCAGACGGTGTTGTTTTGATAATGTCGGTTTATTTATAGATAGTTTGCGATTTAATGAAGATTGGGAGATGTGGATTCGGATTGCATCGCAATATAAGTTCGCAGTTGTCAAGGAACCATTAGTGTATTACCGACAACATGCGAATAATACTTCTAAAAAATGGCAATCGATGGAGGAGGGCTATAAATTTGTCATTGAAAAAACATTCCAATCGGTTCCACCCGAACTTAAGTATTTGCAGAATCACAGCTATGGAAATGCAAACCTAATTTTGGCGTGGAAAGCAATACAAAGCCAAGACCAAGATTGGGAATTAGCAGCATATTTTCGCAGCAAAGCGATTTCCTATCATCCCCAAGTGATATTCTCGCAGGAATTTTGGCGATTAAGTTTTGCGATCGCACTTATGCAGTATTTCGGTTGCAATGGTTACAGACGATTCCTCGAATTTGCTTTCATGATGCGGCGGCGCTTATCGATTATACTTTCGCAGCCCTTGGTTACAAGAAACAGAGCCTCCCAATAAGAATTCCTACAGCAGAACTAGGGAACAAGATAAAACACTAACTAACTCAAAAATATGAAAATATCTATAGTAGTCGGCGGACGATGGCACGCAATTGAATTAGCGCGGGAACTCCATAAAGCAGGTTATTTACACAAACTTATTACCAATTACCCCAAATTCAAAACTCGTTACTGGGGTGTACCTAATGAAAAAGTGGTTAGTTTACCGCTAACACTAGTATTAAATAAAGCCATCCACAAAATTGGCGGGGATAAGTTAACCCGTAAGTCCATACCCTTACTGCATCGCTTATTTGCTCAAGCCGCAGTTCCTCACCTCGAAGGCAGTACATTAGTACATGGTTGGTCAAGTTGTTCGCTCCCGGCGATTCAATGGGCAAAGCAAAATAACGTACCATTTTTGTTAGAACGCAGTTCCGCTCATATTAAATGTCAATCACAATTACTACAAACCGAATACGAAAAGCTCGGATTGAATAGTAATGAATCAGCGGAAATTCTGCCTGAAATCGTCGAACAAGAATTGCGCGAATACGAATTAACAGATAAAGTTGCTGTACCAAGTTACTTTGTTAAACACAGTTTTTTGGAACAAGATTTTCCGCAGCAACGTCTTATACACAATCCTTTTGGTACAAGTATTAAAACGTTTTCACCCGGAATCAAGCAAGATAACGTTTTCCGTGTCGTTTATGCAGGTACTCTGGGCGTTCGCAAAGGTATTCGTTACCTCATCCAAGCTTTTATGCAGGCAAATATACCCAACAGCGAACTATACTTAATTGGAGGAGCAACACTTGAAACACCACAGTTACTCATTGGCAGTGATGAACGAGTCAAATGTATTGGGCACATTCGGGAACCCAAACTAGCCGACTACTACCGTAACAGTAGCCTGTTTGTGATGCCAAGTCTAGAAGATGGCTTTCCCTATGTCATTTCCCAAGCATTAGCCTGTGGACTACCAGTGATTTGTACGACGAACACAGGAGGTACAGATATATTGGAAATGAATGGTGCATCCCCCCAGAGAGTTAATAACAAGATTAATGAATACCCC
>JANNFJ010001368.1:0-7335 GCA_031379725.1 Calothrix sp. OTE_75_metabat_31 | reverse complement strand
ATAAAGTCCCCCTTTTTAAGGGGGATTTAGGGGGATCGATTTTAGGAAAAAACCTTAACCGAGCAGTATTGCCACCCAACCTACGAAATTTAAAAAGCTTCAGGTGGTGCAATATCGGAGCCGACGGAAATGCCTTTACTGCTGGATTGGAGTCCAGGTTTGCTAGCTGGTTGCTTATCTTTGATTGACTGATTAACCGCAGAGGACGATGTTTCAGTATTTTGATTAATTAATTTGTCAGCATTAGCTTGCTGCGACGACATCAACGACAATCCACCAACTGCACCTGCAACCAAAGCAGTATAACCAACATACAAATGCATGGGACTAATTTCTAATCCCGACCTACCAGTATTTTTTGTCGATTTATACCAATCGGGTAAAACGGTTTTGCTTGGTTCGGGTGCGGGTAAAGAAGCGACTAAATTTGTACCATTGAGTCCCAATGCATTACCCATAACACGAACAAATCCGCGTACAAATACTTCTTCGGGCAACTCCTCCCAACTACCCCGTTCGACTGCATCCATTTGGTGAGCAGGTACGTGGGTGTAAATATTTAACTGAGTTAGTGAGAGTCCTCGTAATTCTCGTGCTTCACGTAATTGCTGACCGATTTTACGCAAGCTTTCAACACGTTGTTCGACTGCGGCTTGCTTTGCAACTTCTACTTTAGAAGATTTTTTGGTCTTCAACCATGCCAGAGGTGAACCGACTTTCAAGCTCTTTTCGTCAGCTTTGGGTAAGGGTGTTTCTAAGTTAACAGCGTCAGCAGCATTTTCAAGGGGAGCAATCGGCTGAAATTTAGCACTTGTTAAGCACTCTACTAAATCATTCGGTTTTTCTTCAGTAATTACAACTTCGGGGACTGCTTCAACGGTTGGTTGTTCTTCGACTTGTTGCTGTTGTTGTGCGAATTGGTGGAATGCCAAACCAATTGCTTCACGTCCAACTGCTTTGAATAGCTGTTTTGCTTGCTCTGCAGACTCTCCAACCATTTTCTGAACGGTTGCCAAAGCACGACGGTAGACTTTACTGCGATGCAACTCTGTTTCGATTTGACCCAAGAGCGATCGCAGTTCGTCTTGGTTAATTTCAATAGTTGATTTTCCGGGAATCGTTAAGGAGTACACGGGTGTCATAGTAGTTATTGTAAATTGATGATTATTTTATCCAGCAAAAAAAGCTTTTACTGTGTAATTTCTTCTAGGGTTTGGGGAGGATTCCGGATTTTTATGTATCAATTTTTGGTTATTTGAGACAACCTCAAAATAGTTTTGGGGAACCAATATAAATCTAGACTAATTGTCGATTGAGCATTCTACAATTAGCCATTGATAAAATTTGGTAAATTTAGTTAGTTATTTATACGCATTTAGCTGATTGTGCCGATTGACTAGCTCTTGTTGGTATCAAATATCAATGCTATTGTATCTCCTTCTGTCTAAGGTTCCTCTAAATAGCCCATATCCAACAGTTATGGATACAAGTATTTTCAATTAGTGATTTATAGGACTTGATATTACGAATATTTTCGCAATAATTGGTAAAGACGCAATATAGAAGTGTCTTTATCTACGTGCATCTGCCTTGGCTATTGAGCAATAACCTTCATCGAACGAAAATCGCAAATTATTACTTTGTGTATGGAGTACAGCATTAAGTACTAAACTGTGCGTAATTATCAGCGTTTTTGTCGATTCGACTCAACTACCTCAATAAAAGAATACACAGCTTTAAGATATTTAGACGGAGCAATTTCTCCGACATTATTATGACTTGCGCCTGGAACTAAAATTAATTCTTTAGGTCTTGGGGCAGCAGCATAGAGTTCTTTACTCATAAATGCTGGGATTGTTGAATCATCAATACCGTGAATAAATAAAACAGGCATTTTCAGGTGTGGCACCTTGTTGATTGATTCAAACTTTTGTGTCAGAAGTAACTTGACGGGGAAAAACTTAAAAAGTTTCTGTGCTGTTATAACCCTTTGAACCGAGGTGAAACTGCTTTCCACAATCAACCCAGCTGCTTGGGGGTGTTTGACAGCTAAATCAATTGCCACAGCACCACCCAGTGAATGTCCATAAATATAAATTTGGCTAGGAGCAATTTTTCGTTGCACCAAATAATTCCAAGCGGTTTGGGCATCTTCATATATCCGCTTTTCGTTAGGAAAACGGCCTTCGCTGCGACCAAAACCGCGATAATCAATTAAAAGCACCGAAAATCCAGCTTTTTGAAACCCACTTGCTGCATAAACATTTGCTCCCACATTCAGGGCATTTCCATGTAGGTAAAGCAAAACTCTACCGTCTGGATGATTTGAACCAATCCACCAACCGTGAATGCGTTCATTTTTGTTTGTTGTCGGCAACCAAACCTCATCAAACGCTAAATTGTACAATGCAGGAGTTTTTTCAATAACATGAGAAGGGGCATAAATGTATTTTGGTTGTTGAAAATATACAACTAGGCACACCGCTAAATATGCAATGGAAATTAGCACCCCAGTTGCAAGCACGAGCTTAGAAAATAAATGTATTAAAGGTTGCAGCTTCCTCTTCCTCCTTTAAGCATTTCTAGATACATTAATTATTCCTTAAGGGACGAAATTTGGTAATCTAGTTATGGATGTATTATTTGAAATCTAATTCTTATAATATTCGCTCATCGGTTTTATTATATACATAAAGATAAGTAATTTTTCTATTAAATAATAGTGGTTAGCAGATGAAAGGAGAAGCAAGTGAAGCTGTCAGATGAAACTCAAGAACAAGAGTTTAAGGCTATAGGAGAACATTTAAGACAAGCAAGGGAAGCAAAATCTACTAGTATTGATGAGATAGCAATTAATACACGTATTCGTCCGGACTTTTTGCTAGCGCTGGAGGAAGGACGCTCAAATGATTTGCCCGAAGCAGTCTTTATACAAGGTTTTATTCGTCGTTATTGTGATGAAATTGGTCTCGATAGTACACCAATTACGTCAAAATTCGGTGATTTATTTTTAACTGTAGAGAAATACGACGAAAATACGAACATTGAAAAAAAATCAAATGTATATATACCGCTTGCTGTACCGTATATTTTACTATTAGTTGCTGCCTCTTTTGGATTGTTTTATATACTCAATCCCCGTCGTTCCCCTGAACCAGTGGCTCAAAAAATAACTTCAACCACTACTACTACTAAACCCACTTCTTCACCTAACCCAACAGCTACACCTATTGTTTCACCGTCACCTGTATCAAGTCTAATTTCAGCGATACCTACATCTACCCCCATATCTACACCTACATCTACACCCACATCTACACCTACACCATTAACTAGTTCCAAAGTTGAAGTTGGTATTGAACTGCAAGGTAAATCGTGGGTAAGGGTCAGAGTTGATGGAAAAACGGAGTTTGAAGGTGAATTAGAAAAAGGACATAAGCAAACTTGGACAGGTACGAAAGAAATTTCGATACGTTCGGGAAATGCAGGTGCAATTTTAGTTTCTGCAAATAAAAAGCCATCAGTACCGATGGGGGCAAATGATGATGTCAAGCAAGTTGTTTATACCCCCGAAGTAATACCCGATGCTCAAGTAACACCACAATAAGAAAAGGGAGTAGGCAGTAGGCAGTAGGGAGTATGTAACAATATTTCATTAATTTTGATAGTTCGTGAGGTTGACAATCCGGGTTTCTCAAAGAAACCCGGATTTTTGTAACCACTTGCGAATAAATCATAATCCTTTATTTTAATCTTGGACAGGCAGGATGCCTATCCTACGAGATTAACCAATTTTAGGTTCTTGCAAATGCCAATTGGTAGATTGTTCATATGCATAGGCAACTTTAAATAATTGGTCTTCACGCAAAGCATTACTAATTAGCTGCAATCCAATTGGCATTCCTGCATCATCAAAACCGCAAGGTACGCTGATACCAGGCAACCCAGCAAGATTGACAGGAATTGTCATTAAATCAATTAAATACATGCTCAAGGGGTCAGTACTTTTTGCTCCCGCTTTGAACGCAGTGGTGGGTGCAACCGGACTCACCAAAACATCAACCTGTCCAAAAGCATTTTCAAAATCCTGTTTAATCAAAGTCCGGACTTTTTGGGCTTTCAG
This sequence comes from Calothrix sp. OTE_75_metabat_31, assembly GCA_031379725.1. Classification (GTDB taxonomy): domain Bacteria; phylum Cyanobacteriota; class Cyanobacteriia; order Cyanobacteriales; family Nostocaceae; genus JANNFJ01. The sequence goes on along the minus strand of JANNFJ010001368.1, from coordinate 3,212 downwards.
GTAATAAGCATCGTAATAACCAGCAGAAAGCGCGTAAGTACCAATCATAATTCGACGTTTGACTTCAGCACCAAAACCAGTTGCACGGGTGCGAGTGTACATCGACAGTAGGTTTTCCGCATCTTCGGCACGCATCCCGTATTTTACACCGTCGTACCGCGCTAAATTTGCACTCGCTTCCGAAGGAGCAATAATATAGTAACTTGGTAAACCATAGCGGAAGCGGGGACAGGAAATTTCGACAACTTCCGCACCTAAAGCTTTAAGTTGCTCAATTGCAATATTGACAGCTTGCTCAACTTGAGGGTCTAAACCTTCACCAAAAGTCTCTTTAATGATGCCAATGCGAATTTTTTTACTATTGGTTTTTAAATCTGGAGTCAAAGAAGCCGTGTAGTCAGGAACTTCAACCTTTAAACTCGTGGAATCTTTAGGGTCATGTCCTGCGATCGCATTCAACAATATTGCAGAATCTTCGACGCTGCGCGAAAATGGTCCGATTTGGTCTAACGACGAAGCAAAAGCTACCAACCCATACCGCGAAACCATACCATATGTGGGTTTCATCCCCACCACACCGCAAAATGAAGCTGGTTGGCGAATCGATCCCCCAGTATCTGAACCCAGCGACACCACGCACTCACCCGCAGCCACCGCAGAGGCGGAACCACCCGACGAACCACCCGGAACCCGCGATAAATCCCAAGGATTAGCGGTTTGTTGATATGCTGAGGTTTCAGTCGAACCTCCCATCGCAAACTCATCGAGATTAGTCTTACCTACCATCACCGCACCTGCATCAAACAGCTTTTGGGTGACAGTTGATTCATAAGGTGAGATAAAATTCTCTAAAATTCGTGAAGCACAAGTTGTGGGAATTCCCTTGGTACACATGTTATCTTTAATACCAATTGGTATACCTGCTAACATGCTGATATTCTCCCCCGCTGCAATTTTCGCATCCACAGCATGTGCCTGCTCTAATGCCCGTTCTGCAGTCACGCATAAGAAGCTGTGTACTTTTGGCTCTAAGGCTTGGATGCGGTCTAACGCTTCTTGGGCAATTTCAACAGCGGAACGTTCTTTTTTGACTAGCTGTTCGTGCAATGAGCGGATGGATACCATAGTAATTCCTCTATTAATTTGGGGAGTGGGGAGTAGGGAGTAGGGGCTGCGCTTCATGACTTACCCTCTTCCTCGCCCAAGTCATAGATTTTAATACAGGTTGGGGCTTTTATGGTAATGCTTATATAGCGTGCTTAGAGGGCAAGCATCCGCTTTATCATGGTACGTGAGCAAGATGCAAGCCCTGCGGGCTGGCTTTGCCTACGCACTAGGATTTTTCAAGAAGCAGGCAGCACAAAATTAAAATGCTTATTTGGCAATTGCGATCGCTTTAAGCGTGTCGGAATTATATTGTTATAGTACGCCAGTCGGCACTGTATATATAGCAATTCCCAAGCGTCGGAGGTACATCTGTAGGGGCGCAAGGCATTGCGCCCTTATCTTGGTGTAAAATTGCTGTACCTCATGGGACTGGGAAACGCTATAATACTCAATCATCCAATAAGCTCATAAACACTTCAAACTCGGAGTCTTTGCGTAATTCTTCGAGTTCAGACTCTAATGCTTGCGCCACAAACAGCATATTACTACTGAGTGCTATTTCTAGCTGATTTTTTTTGATGGCGATTTTTCTATCCTTGCTGCTTTCAACAATTTTTGACTCTAGATGTTGAGCAATCATAGTTATAAAATAACTTCTGCAAGTAAATTTAGACAAAAAAGATTATAGTCTAAAAGTATACAAAATGCTTATTTAAGCACCTTAGTCTTACCTTGCTAGAAAGATGCGATCGCACTCCTACCTCGCTAATATCGAAATTTAAAGCACGCAGTTCCCGTAGTCTACCTGGTAGCAACGAGCATTGAATCAATATAGTTTAGGAATCGGTTGTTTTATAGTCGTAGGGAAGCGGTTCCCCGCCCCTACGACCAATCATATATATGATTGGGAAATGATGTTATTTTCACCCAGCCGAAAGATTCGCTTTGGTAATTTGACTTCCGGCGAGGTTGCGATCGTTTTCACTGTCGAAATCATCACCAGATAATTTTAAGTTGTCGTCTTTGCTAACTTCGTCTGGTTCAATAACTGGTGCTGTATCTGCCTGGTTGAGGTCAATACTGCGGGGTGGTTCGCTAGCTTTTGAGAAATCAATATGCGGCTTTTCGTTTTCGGTAGTCATATTTTACTTGCTCGTGCTTACACTTCTAATTTTTTGACTTATTTGCATAAGAAGCATCATTCTAGAGATTGATAACGCAAGAGGTAGGTAAAAATTATGACATTAATCTTGGCACTTGATTTTGGAGGCACCAAATTAGCGGCTGCAACGGTAAATGCAGGTTCTCGGCAATGGTTAAGCTACGAACGCCGCATGTCTCCTGTTGGTGCAAATGCAACAACAGATTTAGTAGTAATGCGTGAATTAGCTAATTCTGTTCTTGGGGGTGCAAAACCTGCTGCGATTGGTGTGAGTTTTGGCGGACCTGTTGATTACGCTACAGGGACTGTACGGCTTTCGCATCATGTTTGCGGATGGGAAAATATTCCTTTGAAAGAGCTTTTGTCCGCTGAGTTTGATGTTCCCGTCAGCGTTGATAATGATGCCAATGTTGCAGCCCTGGGAGAACATTCCTACGGAATCGGACAGGGATTTGAAAGCCTTTTTTATATCACCATTAGTACGGGTGTTGGTGGTGGCTGGATACTCAACGGTAAACCTTGGCGCGGTGTTCAAGGGATGGCTGGTGAAATTGGACACATGGTTGTAGACCCAGGAGGTCTTCTGTGTTTGTGCGGTAAACGGGGTTGTGTCGAACGATTGGCAAGTGGCCCTTACATGGCAGAGGATCTACGTTCGGTGTTGCTTTTGAGCGTCCAGGGCGGGGAAATAGTCAAGAAATTAGTGGATAATAATTTGGATTTGGTGACAGGGAAAATAGTCAGTGATGCGGCAATGCAGGGGGATGCAGTAGCACAGGAAATTTTGTACCGAGGTGCGTGGGGTTTGGGTGTGGGAATTGGGAATGTGGCAAATTTGATTAACCCCTCTCGGTTTGTGTTGGGTGGTAGCGTCACTAAAGCGGGTAGTAAATGGTGGGAGGTGGTGCAAAAAACAGCAAGGGAAACGGCTTTACCAGAGGTG
>JANNFJ010001340.1:0-5211 GCA_031379725.1 Calothrix sp. OTE_75_metabat_31 | reverse complement strand
TAAAAGCTCACCAGATTCATTGGTTGCAACGATAGGGTTAGTTCGATTTCGAGGATGATTCCTACGTCCGTACGATGAACGATAATATCGAAGTGTTGATTGCCTGTTGGTGTGGGGATAGCAAGTTTAAAGGAGGTTGAGTTAGCTGGATTTTGTGCTAGCTGTTGTTGAAGTACTTCTATTTGCTGGGTATCAAACAGTTGGTTTAAATGTTGATTAAGCAGTTCTGCTGGTGTTTTACCGAAATATTTTTGAGTATTGTCGCTAACTTGGACGATTTCCAGTGATGGGGTTAATACTAACAGTACTCCATGTGGTTGAATTGAACCGGGGATATGAATGGGTTGGGTGTCGTGGTAGTTGAGACTGTCAGCTTGATTTGTAGCGATTTCGGAGTTCATAAGTCGAGTTGGACGATGCAAAGGGGTAAAATCGCATTTGTTTATATTTTTTTAACAAATGTTATATTACTTAATCATAGACTGTCATGCTAGGGATTTGAATATAGGATGTCTACGACAGGTTACTTTAGGCACTTAATTAAACCGTATTGCACCACTAGTGCTTCGTGTCATTAATTTTGGGGGGTTACTGTAGTGCGAGCATCTTGCTCGCTTTAATATGATACGCGAGCAAGATGTAAGCCCTGCGTTCGCGCTGCGCGTTGCTTGCTTCCCCGCAGGGGTACGCACTACCCATCAGAATTAATGACATGGACTACTATAGGACTACTATTTGATTTTTGAAAAGATACGTAGGGTGCGTTACGCTGTCGCTAACGCACCAAGGTCTGGGAACGGTGCGTTACGCTGTCGCTAACGCACCCTACATATACTTGGATTTTTTCATAAATCAAACCGGATTCCTATATATAGTCGTAGGTATTTCTGAGATAATGGTTAAACGCTTGCTTAACATATGTACCGACAGCTTTACCATCTGTAGAACCAAATAAATCAGGGATTGGTATTATGCTGATTTGTCTAACAAATTGTGCTGCGGCTGTTTTTAAGTTCGCAAGTGTGAGTTCGGTCATTTAGTATGCTTATAGTAATGGTATATTTCATTAATTTTGACATGTAGAATATTATTTTTTGAGCAAACCTTGCAACGATAGCAAGCTGTATTTTAAAATTTTGCCTGTCATCATCAATTGATAACCTGCCACAAATAAAATTGCTGACACAAGAATTGCGAGAAAATTTACTGAAGCAAAAACGTTTCCAGTAAATAAAATTACCCCAACACCCAAAGCGATTAAAACCCATCCCCAATTGCGATTAAAGCGACGCTGAAAGAAAAATACTGCACCGGCAACACAAAGTAAAACTCCAGGAATGCGAATAAAAATACCAACTTGGGTATTAGCAGCAACAATGATTATTGAAGCAACTATTAAAGCTAAACCAATAATTTTGCTGGTTTTATCGACTTGGGTAGAGGACTTTTTAGCAACTTCAGATTGAAACCGAGTTGGATGCGACGTTGCGAGGGTTTTGGACTGCGAATGTTGAGATTGGAATATAAAAGTAACTTTATCGTCCTTCCCTAGCGAAATCCTATCGTTTAATTTGAGTAAATAGCGTTTTTTGGGTTCTAACAATTCATGATTTAGATGAGTCCCGTTAGCACTACCTACATCGACTAAGTAATAATTACCGTCTTCAACGTGTATTTCTGCATGTTGTCGGGAAATAATATCCCTTTCAGGGAAATGCGAGATATTCACATCCGGTACAATCAAGTCGTTGGGTTTACCAATGCGAATTACCAATTGATTTTCTGGTAATTTGAAAGATGTACTCGATTGAACGTGAAATAATTCTAAATCAAGATTAGTAGTACTCACGATATCTATATCTATATTTATATCTTCTTGCATAGTTAGGGAGGGGAAAGGGTAAAGAGTAAGGCAGAAAGGAAAGGGTAAAGGGAAGGGGTTCGGGAAAATAAATAATTATTAACTCCTAACTTTTAACTCCCAACTCATAACTCTCTTATTAAGCAATGCTTCCCCGTTTACGTGCTTCTTTATAAGAGGTTCCCACATTTCTTAAACCAGCTTTAATCATTTGACGTTCCAAAAGCGAGAAAAAACGCGCTTTGTCAGCACCACGCACAACAGCTTGGTTGTGTGCTTCCGCAATTGCTACGGGATACCCATACCCTTTCTGTACTTGTGCTAACGTTAATCCTAACGCTTCATTAAATAAATCGGTATCCTCAGCAACCCATCTTGGTATTTCTATCCTGGCAATCTCAGTACCAACATGGACGTAACAAAAGTAAATTTGCTGGTCTTGATATAAGTCCAAAATCTTGGCATTACTCTTCCACAAAGGTCCCCGCTGTCCGGGTTGGAGTTGCGTTGCCCACAGTGCGCTGTCGCGGAGGGGGTCAAATAATTTACACGGTACTTTTTCGAGTTGATTGGGGCAAAAACTCATACAGTCGGGGACGGGGTGCGTACATGCTGTCAGACGTAAAAAGTTGGTTGCTTCGACGTTCCGGGAAGCACTTAGATATCCCATTAAAGGAACTTTCGCATCTTTCATCTGTCCCCAAGCTTCGAGAATGGGGGGTAAGATGGTTTCCCTTGCTTCGAGTGGGAGTTGTTCGAGGAACCAGTAAATTAATGAACCGTCCACCATTGCGAGGGTAGGGACTCTGGGGGGGGGAGTGGAGGGAGTGGGGGAGAAGAGGGGGAGGGATTCTTCTGGGGGTTTGGTTTTGGAGACTTTGTTTGTGATGGTTTCTCCGTTGGCAACTGCGATTGATAACTCAGCTAAAACAGTTGCTTCTGAAGCTGTGCGGAGAAAACTCATCCATTCTTCAGTACGAATTCCCCATTTACGCGATGCATACAAGTCTTCGGGACGGTAAAATACTTCGGGTAAGCTATCGAGAAGTGGGTGCTTGTTTTGTCCGTAGTGCAATACGACTCGACCAATATTGAGTAGATAACAGTAAGCTATTTCGTGGTGGTTTGGTGCTATTTGCGAACCGTCGGTAGCGATGACGGTGTGTAACTTTGGTGGTGTGGGAATATCAATGCGGGTATTGAGGGGTTCAACGGGTGTAGCGTTTGCGAAGATGATGCGATCGCGCCATTTTTCTTGGGCTTCGACTAGTGTATCTTGGCGTGCGATCGCATCTACTAAATGTTTTCCTGCCAATTCCAAACGCTTTTGACTTGCGACAGCTTCTTGGGTTAGGTGCTGACTCAATCCTTGTATTTGTCGCGTCAGTTGTGTTAAATCAAGCATGAGGGATTAGGGAGTCGCGGAGGTATGCGTTATTGTACTAGATGGAGTTAGCAACAGCTAACTATTTTTTAACTAATGTTAACAGTCTCTCGAAATAGTCAAAATTTTTTCCTCCCCCACTCCCTACTATTCCTCAACCCACTTTGAGAAATCCTGCCCATAATGAGCTAGCGATAGTAAATTAATCTGCGAATCATTGTGAGCAATTAACCGCTCGGACGGAGTATTATAACCCCAATCAGCTAAAAAAAGCTTAACATCATTTAAATCACTTTGCTCTTTTACTAACAGCAAAGTTTTCAACCGGTCTTCAATAAACCACATATTTACTGGCGAATTTCCGGCATTTTGCTTCAATTCCCGCAGAATTTCATATTTCGGTCGCTTTGTTTCTTTCCCGAATATTACTTCACGGGGTAAATCAATACCTTCTTTTTGCAACAACTTGTGAGCAAACCGACCTTCTTTCGTGGTGACAATATATAATTGCACCCCACTCGCCAATATATTTCTAATTCTCTCAACCACACCAGGATAAAATCGATGTAAACTCATCCAATCTTCCAAATCGTTCTCAATCCATTCATCACGCAATTTATCGAGTTGAAAAGCAATTTCTGCTGACTTAATATCTATTGATTCTAAAATACGTTGGGTAATACTTGCCCAGTCTTTTAATATTTTATCTTCGGGTATTTCTTCTACCAAAGCTTTAATTAAAACAGGCATTTCCCAACCTGTTTCTATTACTGGTCTGAGGGTGTAAAATCTTGAAGCTAAATCATCCGATGCTATCGTTTTCGCAGGTGTCCATATTTGGCAGTAAGTTCTCCATGCGACCTCGAAATACTCAACCATGCCGTCACAAATGACACCATCAAAATCTGAAGCGAGAATAGTCGGATTATTATTCATCATATTTAGTAAGCCTTAAACCTTTGGGACTTCTGTCTCGATTAAAGTCAATTTAGAATTTTCCAACAGTAACCTCAACAGCATTTACGTTTCTTCCAATTGATTTATATCGAACGTTTTACCGAATTGAATTACTGGATAAATCTCTAGGAATCTGGGTGAATTTTTATTGACTTAGCCTGCATACTCTCAAATCTCTCATTTGCGTGATGTTTACTCTATGGTAATTTCATCCATATTTTATTTTACAAATTAAATAGGAAGACTATAATATCCGATTTATTCAAAAAGGTATATTTTCGATTCTATATCATAACAATATATCAATTTACTTACTCAAATTTCTGAAATGCTACTAAAGATTTTCAATCATCCAAGTAATTGTTACGATATGACTTTCAGCCTTACTATTTATAAGGGTTAGTCAAATAAACCCTTATATTAATATACATTATTCGACAATTCTTATCAAGTATTGGTAAACACCAGTTACTTCGGCACTGGTACTAAAAACTTGTTTTCATACTAACCTGAGTTTTTGGATTTTGCCTGAAGGGTTTGCCTGCGTGTAAAAATTCCGTGTTGCGGACTAAAGAGTAAAGCCATCAGAAATAATCCAGATACCACGAGGACGATTGCGGGGCCGGAAGGGAAATTGTAAAAATAACTTAGATACATACCGCTGATACTGGAAATTACCCCAATAACAGCACCTAAAATCATCACTTCATGCAAGCGTTTCACAAGTAAATAAGCTGTAGCACCTGGAGTGATTAGAAGCGATAAAACCAAGATGACTCCAACAGCTTTCATACTAGCGACAATTGTCAAAGCAATAAGCACCATTAGTCCAAAATTGAGACGATTCACAGGTAATCCTGCTGCTTGGGCACCAATGGGGTCGAAGGTGTAGAATAGCAGTTCTTTGTAGATAGCAAATACTACCAATAGTACAATAGCAGCGATAATGGCAGTATCGCGCACTTCTTCACCAGTAACACTGAGTATGTTACCAAAAAGAAAATGATTG
>JANNFJ010001322.1:0-4143 GCA_031379725.1 Calothrix sp. OTE_75_metabat_31 | reverse complement strand
TTGTAGGGGCACGATATATCCTGCCCCTACGCCAAAAAATTAGGGGTAATTTCGTTACGGTTATCTATCTCAACAACAGATAATCGTAAAAAAATCACCCCAAAAAATAACTTATTGATATATTACTCAGCAGTTACCAATTCAGTACTACCACGACTGCGACGACGAGTTAGCGTATTGAATACCATTACACCGATAGCTTTGATGAGATTGCCTTCCAACTCTTGGAACATCTTCATGTTCACACCAAAAGCATCATTCGCTTCCTCAACAATGCGATCGCATGTTGCTTCATCGAGTGGCATTTCGTCCAAAGCTGCACGATAGTTGGCTTTGAATGCTTTTTCGTCGGAAATCTCTGGAAACTCGTAAAAAGCCGTTCCACCGTCGGTCAGATTCATCGCAGTTTGGGCGATACCTTTGAGAATCTGCCCTCCTGACAAGTCACCCATGTAACGAGTGTAGGAGTGGGAAATCAACAATTCGGGTGATTTTTCTGATAAATTACGGATGCGCTTTACATAAGCTTCTCCCGCAGGTGAAAGCTTGACCTGTTCGCGCCAATTTGCACCGTAGTAATATGCTAAATCTTGCTCTAAAGTCTGTTTGCGGTAAAGTTCGGGAAAGTTGATTTTAGAAAGTATTGGGTGATTTTTGTGCTTCTCCATCTCCTCTTCCATTGCCGAGTAGACAAAGTAAAAATTACTAACTAACTTCCGATAAGAACTTTTTTCAACTACACCTTTTAAAAAACACTTGACAAAGCCAACATTCTCTGCCATTGTGTGAGCTTTCTTAGTGCCTACACGTAATTTGGATGATAAATTGCTACTCATGCTAAATTTCTCACTTTAACTTTATTTAAAAAAGCTACCTACTAAAAGGTTAGAGTAAAACTTTTTGATGAGAATTTCTCTAAAAATGAGTCAAATCGCAACAATTTGTAATTTTTGGCACTTTTTAACTAGAGGATGCGGGCACAAGGGAACCAATAGATATTTTTTAGATATTTTTCAATAGCCTTACTTTTTCAAAAAGTCGGGCTTGTTGTAGTTTATCAGACGTATAGTTATAAGTATAATTACCATCTTTAATAAAGATTCACATATTCTTGGTAAATATGTAAGGGTTTTTGCTTAAAAAAACAGCCAAATTGGCATAGATTTGTAAAAAGGAAAACTTAAACTAATCCTGATTGAAAGGTATTCAAAAGGAATTGTTAAATAAATTGTAAAGTGATATTCAAATAGTGTGACTGTGTGGAGTATTTGAACTTATGGTGTCATATATAACTCGGACTTCATCCGCAATTCGTGGGGGTTCTGCTACCGAAGAGGGTAGCTTGGTAACAGGTGCGATGGTAACCCCCTTGGGAAATATTTCATTACCTGCAACAGCCCTATTTGGAACTGACGGTATTCGCGGTAAGGTCGGGGAACTATTAACAGCCCCCTTGGCATTGCAAATCGGGTTTTGGACAGGAATCGTCTTACGTAGTTATGCCCTCAACGCAGGGCCTATTGTAGTGGGGCAGGACTCTAGAAACTCTAGTGATATGCTAGCGATGGCTTTGAGTGCAGGATTAACAGCCGCAGGAGTCGATGTTTGGTATTTGGGATTGTGCCCCACTCCCTGCGTGGCTTACTTGGCCAATATTAGTCATGCGATTGGTGGTGTGATGATTTCCGCTAGCCATAATCCTCCTGAAGATAACGGCATCAAGATATTTGGTGAAAATGGGGCAAAATTATCTAAACAATTGCAAGCCGAAATTGAATCGGGATTGCGGGGACTTTCTGCGCCTGCAGCAGTAAAAAGTGATTGTGGGCGGCATTTTTCACGTCCAGAGTTGGTTGCAGATTATGCCGAAGCCTTGCAAAAGCCCTTCCAAAATACTTTAAATTTGACGGGGATGAAAATAGTTCTCGATTTGGCTTGGGGTGCAGCTGTTGGGTTGGGTGCATCGGTATTTAAGTCGATGGGGGCTGAGGTAATTTGCCTGCACAATAAAGCCGATGGTAACAAAATTAACGTTAACTGTGGTTCTACCCACCTCCAACTATTACAAGACGCTGTTTTAGAACATAATGCTGATATGGGATTCGCCTTTGATGGCGATGCCGACCGCGTTTTAGCTGTAGATAATACTGGACGCAAAGTAGACGGCGATTACATTCTTTACCTTTGGGGATGCAGCTTGATGTCAAAGCAGCAACTACCCGATAACTTGATTGTTTCCACTGTTATGGCAAACTTAGGGTTTGAAAGGGCATGGAATAAATTAGGTGGTAAGTTAACTCGTACTGCCGTTGGCGACCAGTACGTTCAAGCCGAAATGTCGAAAACTGGTGCAATGCTAGGCGGCGAACAATCGGGTCATATCCTTTGCCCGCACTTCGGTATTACTGGTGATGGTTTGTTAACTGCGCTACATATCGCCGCATTGGTACGCGAATCGGGAGTGACCTTTGGCGAACTGATTGACCAAAGTTTTACTACCTATCCGCAGTTGTTAAAGAACGTTCGTGTCGAAGACCGCAACGTGCGGATGGCATGGGAAAAATGCCAACCGTTGATGGATGCTATAGCCGAAGCTGAAACCGCAATGGGTGATACTGGTCGCATCCTTGTTCGTGCTTCTGGTACAGAACCAGTTATTCGCGTCATGGTTGAAGCCGAAGATGCTGAACTTACTCAATATTGGACAGACTTTTTAGCGGCAGTGGCACAAGAATACTTAGTAGTATAAAAACGATTAACAAAACAAGTTTAATTTCATGCTAAAAACCGGGAGTCTTTAGACAAGGACTTCCGGTTTTTCATATTTTTCGTTTATTTGGCATTATTTTCGCAAAACTTATACAAAACAATAAATCAATAACAAAAATCGATATATTTAAACCCAATAGGATGAAGGTCAGCTGCCAATACCGATTAAATAAGGGAAAATAGAAACCGGTCTGGGTTCCTCCGTTATCTTTAAGCGATAAGTATTGGGTCGTCTGTGAGATTTTTTTAGAAGTCGGGGTTCTAGTAACGAGAGTGGAATTAATCAGTGTATACACTTAGCTGTTACAAGCAATTAAGAACTAATAAAAAATAAGATTGCTGCGGATTTATTTTTATATAGGAGAATAAATTTATAAGTAAGAACGAACAAGCGCAATGACGAAATATTACAACCATGAGGTGAAACCCCCATACCCTGTACTTTAATTCATGCCTAAAAGTAAACTCAAATCCAAACAGCAACCTCAAACCGAATCAGTCTCTGACTTCAAAGACCGTCTCGTCCAAAAACGTAAAGCTGCCCAAGCACGTAAAGAACTCACCAGCTTTCTTTCCACGGCTGTTGGTGCTGGTTTATTCTTTGGTTTAATACTGTTCTTGGTCGGTGGTATCAAGGCAGCTGTTCCCGGCGTACTCGGAATCATTGCGATCGCACTATCGTACAAATATCCGCGTCAAGCCTTAATTGCTTTTATTATTTACGTACCTGTTGGTGGTACTATCACGTACTACATTGGTAACAGCCCCATATTACAGTTAGCCAAAGATGCCTTTTACGTACCAGCACTAATTGGACTTTGGCAAAATCTCAAAAAGCAACGTTTACCTCTACTCATTCCCCAAGGACTCAAACCATCTCTATACATTTTGCTGGGCTTTTGCGTATTAACACTATTATTTGTCAACGGTTCGCAGCAATTTAACCCACCTCCCCCAATCCCCTTTAAACCAGCACCCAACGAGTGTCCCATCGGCATGGGAATTTTGGGACTCAAAGTATTCTTAGGTTACGTACCTTTAATTAGCTGCGTTTACTATATGATCCGTGACAAAAAAGATTTTCTGCGGATTACACGGTTACAAATTGTTCTCATTCTCTTTTGCTGCGTACTTGGTGTAATTCAATACCTTTTGCTTTTGGTCGGCGTGTGCGAAGGAACGCGCAATGCCGAAGGTGGGGCATTGTTCAAAGCCTCCCTTGAAGCCCGCTGTTACTTTGGCGGCGCTCTAATTTACAGTCCATCCGAGGGAATGATTCGGCTACCCGGTACTTTTGTTGCACCGTGGCAATGGGCTTGGTTTTTAATTTCCAGTACATTTTTTACCTTTGCCACTGGCTTTTCTGACCCTTCG